>JAISXE010000376.1 GCA_031270615.1 Spirochaetia bacterium | reverse complement strand
GAGCGCCAAAAACCAGGCTTTCCGCTTCAATCTTTTTGCCGCCGGGCGGCAAAAAGGATTTCCGCTGCAATCCTTTGCGCCCCACGGGCTGACTTTTGGCCTTAACTTGTTGACAGTGGATTTTTTTATTAGACTTGTTTAGAAACCGGGGTTTCTAAACAAGTCTATTCAATATGCCGACATTAGGAAGGTATGTCGCTGCAACTACGGAAGTTTTTCCTTACAGCCGGAGCGGTTTTGAGCCTGGCGTTTTTTCTTCTCTTTTGCGGGACGGTGGCTTTCCTGATACAGTATGCCTCGCATACCGAGGAAAAAGTGTTTACCGTTTCTTTGGCGCTCAATCTTGTGGATGTGGGCTGCGTGTCGTTTTTTTCCGTTGCCGGGGGCTTCGGTTTCCGCCGCCTTTTCCGGCGCACCTCCGCCCTGGAAATCTTTTTTTTCCTGGCTTTTGTCCTTTCCCTGTCTTTTGACGCCCTGAAAATCGTGAATTACTACTTTACCGTCGCCCATGTGCCGGCGTTTTACGGAACCATCATCACGCGGGCGGTATACTTCGGCTTTTTTCTGGGCCTTTTCTTTTTGTTCACGGGAAGCCTTTTTTCGGGGGATCTGACCTACCAGAAACTTGGCACGGTTCTGGGCCTTGTCGTGGTTTTTTCCCTTGCCCTTGTGTATTCCCTGCCCGTGGACGAGACGGTTCTGAACGCGAACCTGCTGTACCGCGTCGGCGGCGGCGACTACATCCTTCTGGTGAGGTTCGGTTTGGAGGCGCTCACGCTTTTGGGCTTCGGCCGTTCGGCCTATCTTCTTGGCTCCGCCGAGCAGTGGTTCATCTGCGGCGCGGTCGCCCTGCTTATCACGGGCAGGGAACTGCTTTTTTTCCTTTTATCGCCGCCGACAGTCGCCCTGGGCACCATCCTGATGATTGGCGGGGCGCTGCTTTTTAGCAAAAAGGTCTACGCGAAACATTTGTGGATTTGACCGCGCGGAACCACTGACCACACTGACAAAGACTGACCAAACGGACAAGGGCAAAAAATTTTGGTTTAAAGTCCGTGTTTTTCCGTGCCTGTCCGTGGGGTCGGTGGTACTCTTGGCCGCGCGGAACCACGGACCACGCTGGCTTGCTTCGCTCTGCAATTTTCAAGTTAAGGCATGGGGCAGCCCGTGGGGCGCAAAGGGCTGGTCGCAATCCTGGAGACAGGATTGCTGCTCGCCCATGCAACCTGGATTGCAGCGGAAATCCCGCAGGCCCCGAAGGGGCCGAGGAATTGGAGCGGAAAGCCTGGTTTTTGGCACTCCGGTGCCAAAAATGCGCACATGTCTTTCTTTTTCCGCCCAATCGCCGTTTTTATTTTTTCTTTATGATGGCCTCGTGCGCTGCCTTTGCCGCCGGGGTGGGGATGCCAAGCTCCCCGCCAAGGCGCAGTATCGTGGCGCCGAAGAGATCCGCCTCGTTGGGTTTGCCTGGAACCTGCAAGTCCCGCGCGAAGGAGGTCGTGGCTTCATAGGGGAATTTCCGCGCGTTTTCGTAGGATTCCTGGATCAGCGATTCGGGCAGGCTGACGCCTTTTGCCGAGGCCAGGGCATGGAGTTCCTTCAGGATTTCCAGTACCGAGGCGGACAGTTCCTTGTCTTCCAGTATCTGGCCGAAGGATTTGCCGCTGAGGCCGGTGACAAGCGCGTAGGAGGCGATGAACAAATATTTGGTCCATAAGGCGGGAAAGGGATCGGCTTCCCAGATGAAGGGAATGCCCGCCGTCGCCATGAGCGAGGCCAGCAGCGCCGGGTTGTATTTTTTATGCAGGGGATCCGCGCCCGCGATGATGTTGCCCTGGCCGCCGGCCTGGACGACACGGCCGGGAACCTGGATGCCGGAGGATATGTAGATGCAGGCGGGCAGCACGATGCCTGTTTGGATGACCGCCCGGATCCTTTCGTAAACATCTATGCCGTTTAAAAGGGGCAGTATCTCCGTCTCCGGGCTGACAATGGGCCGGATGGCTTCACAGGCCCCGACAAGATCGTAACCTTTGACGCAGAGGACTATGAGTTTTTGTTCCGGCAGGTCCGCCGCTTTGTTTGTGACAAAATCAGGCCGGTATACCGTTTCCTTGCCGCCGGTTTTTTGGAAGACAAGCCCTTTTTCCCGAAGCGCCTCCAGGGTCGTGCCTCGCGCGATGCAGGTAATGTAGAGTTCGTTTCCCGGGTCAACGGTTTTCGCGGAAAGAAGATGGGCCGCCATATAGCCCCCGATTCCACCTGTGCCAAATACACATACACGTTTATCCATATACCATACCCCCGTCTGTGCTGCGTTACTTTTATTGTAAAAGGCGCGGGGGCAAGGGTCAAGTAGGGGCCGGCAATTCTCAGTAGTCGCATGGCGCCTTTATACCGGAAAACGCGGGGCCTGTCAGCGGGAAAAAAAGCTCGCTCCGGGCGCGCAGACGCGAAGTCGCTCACTTTTTTCCCCGCTGCCACCCGCGCCGTTGTAGGGAACAGCGCCATGAGACTGCTGAGTATTGCT
>JAISXE010000269.1 GCA_031270615.1 Spirochaetia bacterium | reverse complement strand
GGGAGGGGCCGCCGGAGGGGTACCCGTTTTTTCCCGCAGACAGGCCCTGCGTGTTCATACTACCAGCCCGCCCTGGGACAGCCCTCCTTTGCATCCCCTTTGGCTGAATAGTTACCAATGAAGAACCTCGGAGCAAGCTCCAGGGTACAATTCAGCACCGCTTGCAGAAGAATACAGAAAAACACCGGCCACACTGACAAAGACGGAAAAACACAGGCTTTTTGATCGAAATCCCTCATCCTTTGTCCGTATCTATCCGTGCCGTCCGTGGTAAATTTTCCCCGCAGTGCTTCTCTTCCCCGGCTGGATGGCCACTGCTTTTAAGCGCCTGGAACAAGCCCCGCGTGCGCGGGTTAGCCAGCGCGCTCCTGCCGTAAACCTTGCGCCACATATCCGCGCTTTCCATGCACAGGTACACAGGCGCGTCACAGACCGCGCGTATGCGATCCAAAAACCAGCGGTACACGCGCCCCCGCCGCCTTTGCAGGTAGCGGAACTTCCCGTCGCGGCAGGGAACAAACTCGTCAAAAAGGTAGGGCCGCCGCCCTATCCTGTCCTTCAGCGCGCCCGGGTAGCGGAACGTCCCCAGGCTTATCCACGCCACCCTGTCCGCCGGAAAAGCCGCCAAAGCGTCCACGACCTCGCCGTAGGCCGCCTCCCAGCCGGGAAAAGCCATGATGGGGTCAAAGTGGAAAGCCGTGCGATACCCCGCGTCCACGGCCCTGCGCGCGGCACTGAGCCTTTCGTCCAAGCCCGCCGCGTATTCTTCCTCGGCCCCGCTCACCGACCTGGCGTTCAGCGAAAAAGCGATCACGGCCCTCCCCTTTTCGGGAATGCCAAGCAGGTGCCCGACAAAATCCGTCTTGGTTTTGGCCTCGAACACCACGTTAGGCAAATCCGCAAGGCCCCGGATAAATTCCCCAGACAACTCAAAAACAGGATCAAGCTGGAGGGAGTCCCCCGTCTCGCCCGAACCCACGCGGACAAGGCGGCCGGGATTGGCCGCCGCCAATTCCCGTATCCTCGCGATGGGCGGCCCCGTATCCGCGTAAACCGTGACAGGCTCAAAGTTCAGGTAGCTCTTCATGATGCAGTAGGAACACCCCAGGCTGCACCCCATATACACATCCACCGTAAAGTAGTTGCAGCACACATGCCCCCGCGAGCCCGGACAAGGGCCCAGCGCCTCGCCCCTCGTCGAAGTAATAAAAAGGGTTTCCCCGCTGCGGTGCGGAGCCGGAATATCCCTGTGGCTGTCCGCCTGAAACACCGGCAAAAAAGAAAGCCTCCCCAAGCCGCGCCGCGCCGCAGGCAAATCGCGCGCCTGCGGGGCAAGATAAATCCGCGTAAAAGGCAAAACGCGCAAAACTTTTTGTGGCAAATCTTTTCCGTCCGGCACCGTTATTTCCCGTATATGAGTTTGGGCGCGCCCCCGCTACGCGGGGGCCGGGCTTTGCGGGGGTTCCGCCCCGCGCCACGCGCGTGGCCGCTTCGCGCCCCTCCAATCGCCCTGTTGCCTGTATTTCCCCCAGTGTTTTTTATGGGCTCTCGCCATGTGGCCCGCAAGATGGACACGCTTTCGCGTGCCGCATAGCGGCGTCTCGCGCGTGCCGTATAGTGGCGTCCCGCGCAAAAACCCGCCACGGGGGAACACGGAATTTTAGAATAAAAAAATCCCCCGCTTTTTTCCCCGTGTTCCCCCGTGGCGGCTTTTTTTTTCTTCAATCCATGCCTTTTTTCTTTCTTATGTCCGTGCTGTCCGTGGTTTTCTTTTCTTCAACCCGTGCCGCCCGTGGTTTCCGCGCGCCTTCACAAAAGCCCGTACAGCCCATCCCCCTCCGCCGCCAGTTTTTCCAAAGCCCGTATTTTCCGGCGCAGCTCTTCCGCGCTGCCGAAACTGAACGCCACGGCAAAGCGGCCGCCCTCAAAGTAGGGCGGGGCTTTCAGGCTCACGCCGCTGCCACGCAGGATGCGGCCCGTAATATCCCTAAAACGGCCTTCCATCTCAGTCAGCTCCGGCATGCGGATGCGGGCAAGCTCCTCCTCCGGCCGCCGGGCCGCCAGAAGCCGCTCTTTTATGGCCGCGGCCTCTTCCGGGCTTTTTCCCGCGAGTACCTCCCCAAGCCGCTCAAGGAATATGCGCGTATTGGAAAAACTCAAACCGCCCAGTAAGGGATAGAACTCCGCCAGAAAGGCCTCAGGAATTTCCGCCGCGCGGTGAGCCGTTTTCCGATCTATCTTCCCCGCCTCCACAAGGCGGCGCAGGCCGGGCCGTGATTCGCCGTCCGTGAACTCTGCCATAGCACCCATCGTAGCACACCCGGCCCAAAAAAGAAAGAATCGAACCACGGACGACACAGACAGCACAGACAAACGAAAAAAGAAAAAACCGTATCTTCCCGCCCGCATGGTCCGCGCCGTCAGTGGTTGTCTCTTCAATGTCAACAAGTTAAGGCCAAAAGTCAGCCCGTGGGGCGCCAGGGGCTGGTCGCAATTTTGCTTCGCAAAATTGCTGCTCGCCCATGCAACCTGGATTGCAGCGGAAATCCTTTTTGCCGCCCGGCGGCAAAAAGATTGAAGCGGAAAGCCTGGCTGGTAGTATTTTTGTATCCGCGTAGCGGATACAAAAATACTGCTCGCCCATGCAACCCGGGTTTTTGGCGCTCCAGCGCCAAAAATGCGCACACCCCCTTTCTTAACTTGTTGACAGTGCCCTTCCTGCCGCTGTGGTCAGTGGTCAATCCTTCCTGTTTCTGGGCCGTGGCTCGAAATGCGAAAACTCCATGGCGAAGGTCCCGCGGCCCTGGGTGATGCTGCGCAGGCCCGTCGAATAGCCGAACATTTTTTCCATGGGCGCTTGGGCGTGGATGTGTTCCTGCAAGGGCCGCGAATCCAGGCTCTGGATAAAGCCCCCGCGCGAGGTAATGGAGTTGATGACTTCCCCGATAAAGTCCTTGGGGCACATCACGTCCACCGTCATAATCGGCTCAAGAAGAATGGGATCCGCGGCGCGGCAGGCGGCGTCAAAGCCCAGGGCAGCGGCGGCCTCAAAGGCGAATTCGGTCGATGTGTTCTGGTTGTACACGGCCGCCTCCAGGGTAACGCCGATGTCAAAAGCCGGATACCCAAGCAGGATGCCGGAAGAAAACGCCCCGCTGATGCCCCTTTCCACCGCGTCCAGCAGTTCTTCTGGAAGAACGCCGGGTTTCAGTTTCGAGGCGAACCGCGTGCCCGAGCCGCGCGGCAAGGGTTCCACGCACAGGGTGATCTCCGCGTCGTTGTCCTTTCCCGCCAGAACGCGGTGGAATTTTTCCGTATGCATCAGCTTTTTGGAAATGCTTTCGCGGTAGGTCACCTGGGGCTTGCCCACCCTGGCCCCGACCTTGAAATCCTTTACCATGCGGGTGACAAGCACGTCGATGTGCAGCTCGCCCATGCCGGAAATGATCATCTCGCCGGTTTCCTGGTTTTCGCGGAAAAGGAAGGTCGGGTCTTCCCGCTCCAGGATGCGCAGCACTTCCTGAAGGCGCTCGCGTTCGGACAGGGTTTTCGGCTCTATGGACACGGAAATGACCGGCTGGGGAAAGTGCATGCGCTCCAGAAGGACGGGCTGGCCCTCGCTGCCGATGGTGTCCCCGGTCTGCGCCAGCTTGAAACCGATTATGGCGGCGATCTCCCCCGCGCTTACCGTGTCGATGGGTTCGGCGTGGTTCGCGTGCATGCGCATCAGCCGGTTGATCCTCTCCCGCTTTTTCTTGTTGATGTTGTAAACCGCCGTCCCGGTTTTCAGGCAGCCGGAGTATACCCGCACATAGGACAGCGCGCCCGCATCCTTGTCGGTCTGTATCTTGAACACAAGGGCAAGCGGCATGCCGTTGGCATCGCAGGGAATTTCGACTTCGGTTTCCTTTTTCGCGTGGTGCCCGCCCGCCGATGGAAGGTCCGTGGGGCAGGGGAGGTAGGCGACAACGGCGTCCAGAAGGGGCTGGACGCCAATGTTTTTCAGGGAAGACCCGCAGAAAACCGGCACGATCTGCTGTTTTATCGTGGCCTTCCGTATTTCCGCTTGCAGAAGGGAAAGGGGTATCTCCCTGCCTTCCAGATACAGGTTCGTGATTTCATCGGAAAAAGAAGAAAGCGTGTCAAGAAAACTTTCCCGCCATTTTTTTGCTTCATCCAGAAGCCCCCCTTCGATCCCGCGCTGCGTTGGCTCGTATTCGCCGTTTTCCCAGCGCAGTTCCTTCAGGGTAAGAAGGTCCACCGCCCCGGCGAAACCCTGTTCCCTGCCGATGGGAATTTGCAGGGGAACCACGTTGCCGCCCAGCTTTTTTTTTATTTCCCCCACAACGGCAAAAAAATCCGCGCCCAGCCTGTCCATCTTGTTGATGTAGGCAAGGCGCGGCACGCGGTAGGTGTCCGCCTGGCGCCACACGGTTTCGGACTGCGGCTCCACGCCGCCCACGGCATCGAAAATCGCTATGGCGCCATCCAGCACGCGCAGGGAGCGTTCCACCTCCGCGGTGAAATCCACATGGCCCGGCGTGTCGATAATCGTAATCCTGTGGTCTTTCCAGTAACAGCTCGTCGCGGCCGCGGAAATCGTGATTCCCCGGTCCTGTTCCTGCTCCATCCAGTCCATCGTGGCCTCGCCGTCATCCACTTCGCCGATCTTATGGCTTTTCCCCGTAAAAAAAAGCATGCGCTCCGTGGTCGTGGTTTTGCCCGCGTCAATGTGGGCCATAATGCCGATGTTGCGTAGTTTTTCCATAATGCCAGGGATAATAGCACAAACAGGCGGCAAAAAGAAAGAGGGAGGGCGCGGTCACTGTCAATAAGTTAAGAAAAAGATGTGCGCCTTTTTGGCGCTCCCGCGCCAAAAACCCAGGTTGCATGGGCGAGCAGCATCCCGAAGGGATGCGACCAGCCCGGGTTGCATGGGCGGCAGACCGTTCTGTTTCACCAACGCGGGGCTACGCCCACGGCCTGCTTGTACGGCCTTAAAGAAACTTGCGACCAGCCGGGCTTTCCGCTGCAAGTCCTCAGCCCCTTAAGGGGCTTGCGGGATTTCCGCTGCAATCCTGGCTGCATGGGCGGCAGACCGTTCTGTTTCACCAACACGGGGCTTCGCCCACGACCTGCTCGTACGGCCTTTTAAGAAAATTGCGACCAGCCCCTGGCGCCCCACGGGCTGATTGCGGACCTTGACTTGTTGACAGTGGGGCGCGTTGCCTCACGTTAAGAGCTTATCCTTAAATAACGCATAGTACATGCTGTGTGGTCAGTGCGGTCTGTGGTTTCTCTTATTCTGTTGTGCAAGGCGGGGAATTATTTGGGGATGGGCTCTTATTCTGGGCTGCGGCCTCTTGCGCCGGGTGTTTTGTTGCGCGAAGCGCGGATAGCCCGTGGGGCACAAGGGGCTGGGCGCAATCCTG
>JAISXE010000184.1 GCA_031270615.1 Spirochaetia bacterium | reverse complement strand
TCCATGTTGCCGGATCCAGGGACGGCAACAACAAGCTCTGTTATTGGCTTAACGGGGTAATAAAGTACGACCTTGACATCGGGTCCGGGGCATATGGCTTTGCCTCTGACCTGGCCGTGGCCGGCGCGTCCGTCTATGTTGCCGGGTCTTACTTTGAGGACGGCGGCTACAAGCCCTGTTACTGGCTTGACGGGACAAGGCACGACCTTGACATCGGGTCCGGGACATCTGGCGATGCCAATGCCCTGGCCGTGTCCGACGGGTCCGTCTATGTTGCCGGGGATTACTATGACGGCAGCCACTACAAGCCCTGTTACTGGCTTGACGGGACAAGGCACGACCTTGACATTGGGTCCGGGACAGAGGGCAGTGCCTCTGGCCTGGCCGTGTCCGGCGGGTCCGTCCATGTTGCCGGGTATTACGCTGACGGCGGCACCAAGCCCTGTTACTGGTTTGACGGGGTAAAGTACGACCTTTACATCGACTCCGGGACATCGGGCGAGGCCTCTGCCCTGGCCGTGGCGCCGCGCTAGCGGCCTGCCGCCTGCTGCGGTCCGCAACGACATTCTGTCTTGTTATTTGTCAGCGGGGTCAGTGGTTTCTCTTATTCTTCCGCGCGAGGGATAGAAGCGAAAATCCTTTTTTTGCCGCCGCGCGGCAAAAAAAGATTGCAGCGAATAGCCCGGTTCCCGCCTTCGGCGGGAACGCGCCCAAATTCTTAATCCACTCCAAATTCTTAATTCCCGTCAGTGTCTGTCCGTGTCCGTCCCGTCCGTGTGCTCCGTGGTTCTCTTCCCCAACCGGCCACTGCCCCCGCTGACGCTGCGGACAGCGGAAAGGGGGAAAGAGGCGTGGCGCAGAAAAAATCCTCCTCTCCTGTCTGTGTTTTCAGTGAGGTCGGTGGTCTCTCCTGTTCTTCCCTGCGAGGGGCTGCGCTTCGGTTTCTCTTGTGCAACCTTCCTGTTATATTTATAATGTGCGCCTATGGAAAAAAATGAAGTGCTTGTCGTGTACGGAAACACGCCGCTGGAGATGGCCTACAGCCTTGCGCAGGCCGCGGGCCTTGCGGATCTTATCGGCGACAGGAAAAAGCGCGTGGGCCTGAAGCCAAACCTGGTTGTCGCGCGGCCCGCGGACGGGGGGGCCACGACCCATCCTGAAATCGCCGGGGGGCTTGTCCGCTATTTGCAGGAAAACGGCTTTGGGAACCTTGTCATCCTCGAAGGGTCCTGGGTGGGGGATTCCACCCGACAGGCCTTTCCCCGCTGCGGCTACAGCGCTTTGGCAAAACAGGCGGGCGTCGGGCTTATCGACACGCAGGGCGACACCTACACCGCCAGGGACTGCGCGGGCATGAAGATCGAGATCGCCGACAGCGCCCTCGCGGTGGAGTTCATGATCAACCTTCCCGTCATGAAGGGGCACTGCCAAACCGCAGTGACCTGCGCCCTGAAAAACAACAAAGGGATCATGTCCGACAGGGAAAAACGGCGCTTCCATTCCCTGGGCCTGCACAAGCCCATAGCGCACTTGAATACCGTTGCGCGTAACGATTTCATCGTGGTGGACGGCATCTGCGGGGACCTTGATTTCGAGGAAGGCGGCAACCCCATTCCCTCGGGCCGCATGTTTGCCTTCCGCGATCCTGTTTTGTGTGACGCCTGGGTTGCCGACCAGATGGGGTACAGCCTGGCGGAGGTCCCCTACATCGGGATGGCGGAGGCCCTGGGCGTGGGCTGCGCGGACATAGGCACGGCCCGGGTCCGGGAGCTGAACTCCAGCTCCGACGCCCCGGCGATGCCCAGGGCTTCGGGAAAGGCGCGCCAGCTTGCCTCCTCGGTTCGGGAAGACAGGGCCTGCAGCTCCTGCTACGCGGCGCTTATCCGCGCGCTTTCGCGCATGGGCAGAAACGAAATAAACAGGCTGGGCGGCCCTGTCTGCGTGGGCCAGGGTTTCCGGGGAAAGGCCGGGGCACTGGGCGTGGGCGTCTGCACGAAAGGTTTCAGCCGCAGCGTCCCCGGCTGCCCGCCCAGCGCCAGCCGGATCATGGACTTCCTGCGCGGCGGCCCCCTTGCCGAAACTTGAAATTGAGTGTAATTTTATTCAACAATTTAACATAAATATTCAGAAAACGGGCAGGGACTGTGAAAGAGAGACAAAACCGGCTAAAGGCGATTAAGCGCATCATAAAAGGCAACCGTGTGGCGAGCCAGGAAGACCTTCTGGGGCTGCTGACCTCGGAAGGCTATTCGGTGACGCAGGCCACGTTGTCGCGCGATTTGAAGCTGCTGAAGGTAGGCAAGATTTCGGAGGGGCAGACCGGCTACTACTACACGCTTCCGGGGGAGGAGGACCGGCGCGAGTCGGAAAAAAGCTATGTGCAGGACTTCCAGCGCGGCTATGTCTCAATAGAGTTCTCCCACAACCTGGGGGTCGTGCGCACGCTCACCGGGCACGCGAACAGCGTCGCCCTGGCTTTGGACAACCTGGGCATGGAAGAAATTCTGGGAACCATCGCGGGGGACGACACGGTCCTTATGGTGATGCGGGAAGGGGCCGCGGGCGCCCATATTATCGACAAACTGCGGGAGAAAATTCCCGATTTGGAGGAATAGGAGGAATGGATTGAGGGCGGCGATTCTGGGTACCACGGGGTATACGGGCATGATTCTGCTAAGGCTTCTGGCGCGCCACAGGGAGGTGCAGGAGATATTTCCCGGCTCCTCTTCCCACGCGGGCATGGCCCTGGCGGACACGGACTATGGGATTTCCCCTTCCATCCTTACGAAGACGCGGTGGCACGGGGCAAGGCTTCTGACTACGGAGGAAATCGTGGAGGAAAGCCCGGACGTGGTTTTCGCGGCCCTGCCCCACCTTGCCTCGGCCTCGGTATGCGCGCCCTTTTTCGGGAAGGTGCCCGTCATCGATTTGTCCGCGGATTTCCGGCTGAAGGACCCCGTCCTTTTTGAAAAAACCTACAAGGAGAAACCGCCCCGGCCCGATCTGCTGGAGAAGGCGGTGTACGGCCTTGCGGAGTGGTTTACCGGGGATATAAAAAACGCCAACCTTATCGCGAATCCGGGCTGCTACCCCACGGCCACCCTGCTGCCGCTTCTGCCCCTCTCCCGCGCGGGGCTTCTGAAAGGGACGCTCATAACCAACGCGCTGTCAGGCATTTCCGGGGCCGGCCGCAACGTCAAACCGGCCTACCTTTTTTGCGAACGCTCGGAGAACACCTGCGCCTACGGGCCTGGGAAGCAGCACCGGCACCAGCCGGAAATAAAACAAGGCCTGGACTCTGTTCCAGGCAGCACGCTGGACATTCTCTTCACGCCCCACCTTGTTCCCCTGAAGCAAGGCATGGCCGTGACGACAGTCGCCGAGCTTGCGCGCGCGCCCGCCTCCGGGGAGGTGGACGAGATTTACCGGGAAGCCTACGCGGACAGGCCCTGCGTGAGGCTTACGGGCAGCCGCATTCCCGAAACCATCCATGTGCGGGGTTCCAACCGCTGCGACATCGGCTGGCAAATCGAGGGCGACAGAATCATCCTCTTTTCGGTCATCGACAACCTGGTCAAAGGCGCTTCCGGGCAGGCGTTGCAAAACATGAACATCCGTTTTGGCTTTGAGGAAACCGAGGGGCTTTCGCTCCACGGGGAAATATGACACTGTTGGAAAAGGAGAAAAACCGGAAAAAAACCACGGACGACACGGACAAGTGCCGACAGCACACAAAGAAAAATAAAAAACAGTTGTAAAACCCATTTACAATTCGGAATTTGGGCGCATTTTTTGCGGCTCCGCCGCAAAAAACCGGGCTTTCCGGGGGTTCCGCCCCGCCGGGATGCATAGGCGAGCAGTATTTTGTGTCCGCACAGCGGTCACAAAATACGACCAGCCCTGCGGCGTGGCCGCTTTCAGCGCCCCTACAATCCCTTGCGCGGCCCAGGGGCTGGTCGCCATGCGTCATAGGCTGGTCGCAACCCTCCGGGTTGTTGCTCGCCCATGCATCCTGGGCTGGTCGCAATCTTCTTTAAGGCCGTACAAGCGGGCCGTGGGCGAAGCCCCGCGTTGGTAGCGCAAAACGGTCTGCCGCCCATGCGTCCTGGGCTGGTCGCAACCCTTCGGGTTGCTGCTCGCCATGCAACCTGGGTTTTTACGGATAGCAAGTCGGCTCGAATGTTTTTTGTCTGTGTTTTCTGCGTGGCCGGTGGTTTTCCTTTCCGGCTGAATAGTGACGTGTGGAGTTGTAAATGGAAAAACCGCTTGCAG
>JAISXE010000176.1 GCA_031270615.1 Spirochaetia bacterium | reverse complement strand
GGCTTCCCCCCTAAACAAAGTTTGGAACAGGCTCAGTTAAATAAAATAAGCGGCCTAACATGGGCGGAGTTAGGGTCTAATGGACGAAACCACTGGCGGCACTGGCGGAAAGAGGGCATGGAGAAAAATCCCCTCCTCCGTCCGTGCAGTCAGCGGCCTCCTGTCCAGTGAGGTCTGTGGTTTGGTTTTTTCTTATTCTTCGCGCAAGGCTAAGGCCAGGCCCCAAGTCAAAACGACAGCCCCATCCGCATGGAGGCGTTTGTCCTTCCCGTCTGCACATTGTAATACACATCAAGGCCGAAGGCCGGCAGGGCTATCTTCGCAAGATAAACCCGCAGGCCGCCGCCGGGGCCCTGCGCATACGAGGGGCAGCCGCCGTCCAGGCTGAAAACGCCCGCCTCGTAGATCCCCTGCACCGTAAAGGCGCCCCAGGAAAAGCTGGAAAGAAGGTACTCAAAGGACACCCGCGCCGAGGCGGCGCTGTCCGCGACAAGATCGTCGGGAAGGGTGTTCAGGATTCTGCCGCTGATATCCGGCTCCATAACAAGCGGCGCCCCGGGAATATACAGCCCCTCGGCGGAAAAACCCAGGCGGTGGTCGCCGAAAATCTTTTTCTGGTAGCTCAAGGCTGCCCCGTACTGGCTGAAGGCCAGGGTATCCGCGGACAGCGGGAAGAAGCGCTCATACTGCGCCTTAAAAAGAAGGCCGGACACCAAAACGCTATCGTAATACAAATCGTCATACTGAAAGGACAGCGCGCCCTGCGCCAGGCGCGCCGAAGCGGGGGGAGGGAATTTCGACTCAAAGCCCCCGTTCACATCGAAGTCCAGAAAACCCGCGCCGATTCCCAACCTGATCGTCTCCGAGGCTTTCCAGGTGAGGCCGCTGCGCAGGATGATATCCGTGGTTTCAAAGTTCTGCCACGGGTCCCCGTCCTCGTCCGCAAACTCGCGCTCATTGACGCCGCCGGAGAACAGGCCGTTATACGCCAGGTCAGAACCCAGCAGCGAAGGATCGGCGTACCCGAGCATCCCCCTCCACCCCCGCGTGGACAGCATCCCCAGGGCGTACATCTTCTTGTTGTAGCCAAGAAAATTCGACTCGATGAAGGCAAGCCCCCCGTAGAGCTTCCCGCTGCTCGTCGCGGCCGCGAAAGGAAAAGGAAGAAGCGTCCATTTTTCCTCCAGGACGATGACCACATCCACATCCCCGTTTTCTTCGGGCGGCGCCTGGGGGAAAACCTGGATTTCGGGATTGAAAATCCCCAGTTTCCGCAAATCCTGTATCAGCCCGTCGGCGGAAAATTCGGCGTAGGGCCTTCCGACAAAAGGGCGGTAGTACGGCTCCACGACCGAGAGCCTGGTCCGCGTGAGGCCCCGCACCTCGAAGGCGCGGATGCGCGGCCCCTCCTGCCCGTGGAGGCCCGCCAGGAAAAAAAACATCCACCCGCAGACAAGCAGGCTGCCGGGGCACGGGATTCTTTTCACTTCCATAACATCCATAACAGCTTTATAAACTATACACGAATACCAAAAACGGCAAGTAGCCGCGGCCCAGGAGCCGCGAAGACAGCCACTGACGGCACCGGCGTCAGAAAAACAACCACACGGGCTGAAGAAAGCGGAATTTACCACGGAGGACACAGGGAGCGCAAGAAGGGGGGCAATTTTTTTTCCGCTGCGGGGTTCGTGGTTGCCCTTATTCCGGGTGGCCACATCCCTTCCCGTGCCGCCCGGATTTGCCAGCCACTGGCCGACTTGACAGGCACTGGGGCGATGTGGTAGTTTCTGCGTCTATGAAAACCGTGTTCCTTTTTCCCGGCCAGGGCGCGCAGTATCCCGGCATGGGGAAGGACTTGTGGGACCACAGCGCGAGGGTAAAGGAGCTTTTCCGGCTTGCCTCCGACCTTACCCATACCGATATGGAAAAACTGCTTTTTGAAGGCAGCGCGGAGGACTTGCGGGCCACGGACAAGGCCCAGGCCGCCATCACGCTGGCAAACCTTGCCGCGGCCGCCGTCCTGCGCGGGCGGGGCATCCTTCCCGGCGCGGCGGCGGGCTTCAGCCTTGGGGAATACGCCGCCCTGGCTGTCTGCGGGGTTATCGGCGAGGAGGCTGTTTTTTCCCTGGTAAAGTTCCGCGGCGGGGTTATGGAATCCGCCTCCCGCGCCCTTGACGCCCCGGAGGGGCCGCCGGGGATGAGCGCGGTGGTGGGCCTTGACCTGCCCGATGTCACGGGGGCGCTGGAGGCCGCCGGGGTCCGGGACGTGTACGCGGCGAATTACAACAGCCCCGCGCAGACGGTCGTGTCCGGCGGCGCGGCGGCTCTGTCAAAGGCGGAGGCTGTTTTGAAGGCGGCGGGCGCGCGGCGCTGCATCCGGCTGAAAGTCTCCGGCCCCTTCCACAGCCCTCTTCTGGCCTCCGCCCGCGCGGAGTTCGAGGCGGAGCTTGCAAAACATGCTTTCGCAGATCCCGCGCTGCCCCTGTATTCCAACGTCACGGGAAAAAGGGTTTCTTCCGGGGAGGAGGCAAGGCGCCTTGCCGGCGAGCAGATTACCTCCCCCGTTTTGTGGGTCAACATCGAACGGAGCTTGAAGGCGGAGGGCTTTCAGCGGGCGCTGGAGGCCGGGCCGGGGACGGTGCTGGGCGGCTTGTGGAAGGCCGTGTGTCCCGAAACGCCCTGCCTGCCCGCAGGGACTTGGGAAGCGATTCAGGCGCTCGAAGGCGCGGCGGAAACATAAGGGGCACTGCGGGCGCGATTATTTGTGATAGGCACTGGGTTAGCGAAGGAGAAAAACCACGGACCGCACTGGCGATGGAACCGGAGAAGAAAACCACTGGCGGCGCCCGCGCATACTTTGCACCGAAAAGCACTCGCATCCGTAAAATCCCGTGATGTCCGTGTTTGTCCGTCTTCGTCCGTGACGTCCGTGGTTTGGTTTCTCTTTCTGATGCGCCAGGGGCTGGTCGCAATTTTGCTTTAAGGCCGTACAAGCAGGCCGTGGGCGAAGCCCCGTGTTGGTGGCGCAAAACGGTCTGCCGCCCATGCAACCTGGATTGGAGGGGCGCGAAGCGGCCCGCGTGAAACGCGGGCGGCACCCCCGGAAAGCCCGGCTGGTCGTATTTTGCTTTAAGGCCGTACAAGCAGGCCGTGGGCGAAGCCCCGTGTTGGTGGCGCAAAACGGTCTGCCGCCCATGCAACCTGGGTTTTTTGCGTAGCAAAAAAGGCGCCCAAATTTTCATTAGGGAGTGTATATGCTTGTTCAGGGGAAAAAAGTCCTGCTTACCGGGGGATCGCGGGGAATCGGCCGCGCTTTGGTGCTGGGGTATCTGCGCGAGGGCGCTTCGGTGTGGTACCTGGGGCGGAGCAGGGGCGGCGACGAATACGAGGGCGCGGCGAGGGAGCAGGGCCTGAGGGTGGTTTTCCGCGAGTGCGATGTGGCGGACGAGGAGGCTTTGGGCGCTGCCGCGAAAGACGCGATGAAGGAAGCGGGCGGTTTCGATGTTCTTGTGAACAATGCGGGAATCACGCGGGACGGGCTTTCCCTCCGCATGGCTATGAAGGACTGGCACGATGTGATTGCGACTAACTTGACCGCGGCGTTTGTGTTGTCGAAACTGGTTGTGCAGGATATGTTTATGAAAAAGATTCCCGGGGCGGTGGTGAATATTTCGTCCATCGTGGGCGTTACGGGAAACGGGGGGCAGGTAAATTACTCGGCTTCAAAGGCGGGGCTTATCGGTTTGACCAAGAGCCTGGCGCGGGAAGTGGCCCCGAGGAATATCCGCGTGAACGCCGTGGCGCCGGGGTTTATCCGCACGGCCATGACGGACAGGCTGACGGAGGATCAGAAGAAGGCCCTTGCCGCCCAGATTCCGATGGTAAGGCTGGGCGAGCCTGAGGATGTCGCGAGGGCGGCCCTGTTTCTGTCCTGTGATTTGTCGTCGTATATTACCGGCCACGTTCTTCATGTGACCGGCGGACTGGGAATGTAGGGGGAACAAGATGAAAAAGCGGGTTGTTGTTACTGGGTTGGGCGCGGTGACTCCGGTGGGGCACAGCGCCTCGGAAAGCTGGCAGGCGGTGAAAGAGGGGAAGTCCGGCGTGGGGAGGATCACGCTGTTTGACTGCGGGGAGTTTACCACGCAGATAGCCGCCGAGGTGAAAAATTTCGATGCGAAGAATTTCATGGATGGAAAGGAATCCCGCAAGATGGACCGCTTTTCCCAGTTCGCGGTGGCCGCGGCCATTGAGGCGATGGCCGACGCGGGGCTGGGGGCCGGGTCCTTTGATGCCGAGCGCGGCGGCTGCGCCCTGGGCGTGGGGATTGGCGGTTTCCAGACGATTGAGGAGTCTTTGCGGGTCCTGGTGGCGAAGGGGCCGCAGAGGATTCCCCCGATGACGATTCCGAAGCTGATTGCCAATATCGGGCCGGGGAACGTGTCCATCCATTTTGATTTGCGCGGCCCCTGTTATACGGTAACAACCGCCTGCTCTTCCGGGGCCGACGCCATAGGCAGCGCCGTGCGCTGGATCGAAAGCGGCGCAATGGATTTTATGGTATCCGGCGGCGTCGAGGCGGCCATTACGTCCTTTGGCATCGGCAGCTTTAACGCGATTCAGGCTTTGAGTACCCGCAACGACGAGCCGCAGAGGGCTTCGCGGCCTTTTGACAGGGACAGGGACGGTTTCGTCATGGGCGAGGGGGCCGGCGTCGTGGTGCTGGAAAGCCTGGAACACGCGGTGGGGCGCGGCGCGAGGATTTACGCGGAGTTCGCGGGCTACGGCATGAGCTGCGACGCGAACCATTTGACGGCGCCCCATCCCGAAGGCCGGGGCGCGGTTTCCGCGATGAGGATGGCCCTGGCGGAGGCGGGGATGCGGCCCGAAGACATAGACTATGTGAACGCGCACGGCACCTCCACGCCGATCAACGACCCCACGGAAACAAAAGCCATCAAGGAAGTTTTCGGGCAGCGCGCGCAGGGGATCAGGGTTTCTTCCACCAAGAGCATGACCGGCCACATGCTGGGGGCCGCGGGCGGGATAGAGGCGCTTTTTTCCGTGCTGGCGGTTCACGAAGGGTTTTTCCCGCCTACGGCGAATCTTGACAATCCCGACCCCCTGTGCGACCTCGATTATGTGCCAAACAAGGGCGCGGCCGGGAACATCCGCGCGGCGATGTCCAACACCTTCGGTTTCGGCGGGCAAAACGGGATACTGATTTTCAAAAAACACGCGTGACTATCCAGCCAGCGAAGAAAACCACAGACCACGCGGAAAACACAGACTTTTGAGCCTGTTCCAGAACCTTGTTTAAGGAGGTGGGAAGCCTCCCACTGTCAACAAGTTAAGAAAGATGTGTGCACATTTTTTGCGCCCCCAGGCGCAAAAAACCGGGCTATCCGCTCCAATCTTTTGGCTGCGCCAAAAGGATTTCCGCTTCTATCCCTTGTGCCCCACGGGCTTTTTGCGCTTCGCGC
>JAISXE010000107.1 GCA_031270615.1 Spirochaetia bacterium | reverse complement strand
GGCGGGCGCGATTTGCCGGGGCAAATCGCGTGAACTGCCACTACAGCATTTGCAAAGCAAATGCGCGTCTGTATCACCTCCGGCCGCGGCCACCGCGATTGCACCTGGCGGCCACGCTTTCAACATGAGGCAAAATGTCGCGCCTTTGTCCCCAAAAGACGCTTGCGGGCTAAGGGCATCCTAAAACGCATGACATGCGTATCGCCCCAGACCGCGACATTTTGATTACAGTCGTAGCGGATGTCGATGATGTCCGCGTCTTCGGCAAAGCGAACCAGCTTTTTCATAAAAACTCCTAAAAGATACAAGGTTCTCCCGGCGCGGGGCCGGAAGAGAAGGCACATGCTTCTACCTATATATCTCTTCAAAAAACGGGGGTTTGCTTCAAAAAGCAGGGCAAAAAAGTGAAAAAAAATAAAAAAAATCAGGAGAACCACAGACCCCGCTGACGGTACGGACAGGGGGAAGGGGAAAAGAGACGTGGCATAGAAAAAAATCCGCTTTTTTGTCTGTGTTTTCTGTGTGGTCGGTGGTTTTCTTTGTGCGGTTATTCGGGCGCGGGGCCTGCCGCATGGGCGGGCAACAACCCGAAGGGTTGCGGCCCGCCCGCAGTTTGAACGGTGTCGGGATAATAGCGCGATGAAGGCGCCGGGCTTAGAGCTGGAACCTGCCGCCGAAGGTGGCGCCCCAACTGCCCGCGTTGATGCCGTACAAAAGCCCCAGATCGAGCCGCACAAAGGGGAGGATGAAGCCGACGCCGCCGAAGGCCCGGTAGGTAAGGGCGCTGACGTTTTTTGTGTAGCCGATGCCCTTGCCGTCAACATCAAAACCCTCGTCTTCAAGAAGCGCTATTTCAGTTGAAGTGATGGGAGCTCCATTATGGTTCAGCTTTGATTCCGCCCCGGCCGCGACTTTTGAAAACCCGTAGCTCGCGCCCAGGCCTAGGCTGGGTTCCACGATAAGAAGGTTCCAGCTTGCCTGGACTTTGAAATCGATGACCTTGGTTTCCATTTCCAGGTAGAGATCGGGGGAGCTTATACGGATCTCATGGGTACCAGAGCCACCAAAGGCAGAGGCGGCATCAATGGTTGTCGCGTCCAGGACCCCGCTTAGGGTGGCGTCGGCTTTCATGTAGTTGAAGCCCACGCCCACGGAGATTTTCGGGATGGCCGCCAGTTGTTCCAGAAGGCAGTACCGAACGTCGCCGCCCAGAAGAAGGTATTCGGCTTCCACGTCGCTTATGTCGAGTTTCAGGTAGCCGAATTTCACGCCGATGTCGAAGGGCAGGAAAAAGCCCCCGATGCGCGCGTCAATGGCCCCGGCGGGGACAGGCACGCCCAGGTTTTTGATATACGAGGGGATATCGGTCGAATCGCCGCCCATTGCGTCCTCGACAAGGTTTTTTATGGGGGCGTAGGGTATGGAGGTGGCCCCCACTGTGACGCCGATGCCGAAATGGGGCGGCACGTCGAGAATCTGGCCTATGTAGGCGTCGTTCCAGTTCAGGCCGATGCTCGCGTTCAGGGGCAGGACGGTTGCCAGATCATCCGCGAAATCCTCGATGCCTTTTTGGTACTGGTCGAGATTAACGGCTTGCGAAAAGCCCATGCCGGCCACGAAACAAAGTGCGAGAAGCCATACAACAAATTTTTTCATGGTTTATTCTCCTTCAACTACCAGCATAGCACATATTCAGAGAAATTCAAGCTGCGGCTCGGGGGCAGGCATTTGCGCAGCGCATGCGCCAGGGATAGTAGCGGAAATCCTTTTTTACCGCGTGGCGGTAAAAAAGATTGCAGCGGATAGCCCGATCCCGCCGCTTGCGCGCAAGTGGCGGGAGGCGCCCAAATTCTTCCCCATGCTTTACTCCCCTCGCACAAACAGCGCGTTTTGTCTATAATGGCGGGGATGGGCAAGGAGGCTGATATGATTCGTGTGAGTTTTGTGGGCAAGCTGGCGACTGTTTTTTTTGAGGTGGACCATGTCGATTCGAGCAACTATAAGGAGTTCAAGGGCATGATGCAGCATTATATGGCGGAAAACGCGAAGTTTGTTTTCGATCTTGGTGCTGTGAAATTCATCGATAGTTCCGGGCTGGGCGCTTTTCTTTCGATTCTGCGCGATGTGCGAAAGCTCGGCGGCGATATGGTGATGTGCGGGGCGGGCGCGGCGATAAGGATTCTGTTTGATTTGGTGCAGCTTTCCAAGGTCATACAGGTTTTTTCTGACAGGGACGAGGCGGAGCGGGCTTTGGCCTGATGTATGGATTTCCTGATGCGTTTGTGGCCGCCGCGCCGGAGGCTTCTGCGGGAACTGCGCGAGGCCCGGCGGGAGGTGGAGACTTTTTTCCGACTGGAGACTCTTGTCCACGATATTACCACGCGGTTTATCAATCTTACCAGCGAGAAATACGATGCGGTTATAAACAACCTGCTTCAGGATATTGGGCGGTTCATCGGGATAGACAGGGCGTATCTTGCGATTATCGGCAGCGGGCGGAAGTCTTTCAGTATCACGCACGAATGGAGGGCACAGGGTATCGAGGCGATTGACGCTTCGTTGAAGTCCTTTGCGGTGAACACGTTTACTTGGTGGCGCCGCAACTTGTTCGCGCAGGAGTATGTTTGCATTCCTTCGATTGGGGAGCTGCCGCCGGAGGCGAAGGCGGAGCGCCGCTTCATGAGTCTTGGGGGGATCCAGTCCATGCTGCTGCTGCCTCTTATCCGCAAGGATCTGTTTGACGGGTTTCTTGGTTTTGACGCGGTGCGCAGCCGGAAGGTGTGGGACAAAAAGGAGATTTACCTTTTGGAGTCCGTGGCCCAGGATATAGTGAATCTGCGTCTGCGCTGGGAGGCCGAGCGGGAACTGCGGGAAGCGGAGGTGCAGCTTGTCAGGATGCGGGAGGAGGATCTTGAGACCAGCGCGAGGATCCAGCGGGCGATTCTTACTATTGACCCAAGCATAGACAACCCCGCCGCGGATATTGCGGCGCTCACGATTTCCTCGCAGGAGGTCGATGGGGATTTTTACAACGCGATGAAGATTTCCGGCGATGCCTTTGACGTGCTTTCGGGCGATGTCATGGGGAAGGGGCTTCCTGGCGCTTTTATCGCGGCGGCGGTGCGCAATCATTTTTTGCAGGTGAAGCTGGATATGGCGATGTGCCAGCCCAAGGGGATTCTTCCTGGCCCGGGGCATATCGTAAACGAGGTGGCTTCCCGGATAACGCCGGAACTTATCCATCTTGAAAGTTTTGTCGCCCTGACGTACAGCCGTTTCAATGTGAGGGCGCGCCGCCTGGATTTTGTTGACTGCGGGCATACCCCTGTTATCCATTTCCACGGGGATACCGAAAGGTGCTGGCGGCTGAAGGGCCGCGGCACGCCTTTGGGTTTTCTGGAAGACGAGGCCTACCACGAGCAGTCCGCGGCCTTCCGCGAGGGGGATATTTTTTTCTTTTACTCCGACGGTATCAGCGAGGCCCGCAACCAGCGGGGGGATTTTTTCGGGGAGCAGCGCCTTGTCGCGGTTATCGAGCAGAACCACGAAAAACCGGCGCGGGACCTTAACCGCGCGGTCAAGGATGCGGTTATCGGTTTCTGCGAGGGCAATCCCCTGGCCGACGATTTCACCTGCGTGGCTGTCAAGCTGCGCGGCCTCCCCGCCGGGCGGGGCCTGCGGCAGGGGAGGATTTTCCCGGGGGATGTTTCCTGCCTGGCGGATGCGCGTTGTTTTGTCGAGGAATGTTTTGCCGGGGGCCACGCGGCCGGCCTTTCCGCCGAGGAGAGGGCGAAAACCATTCTGGCGGTAAACGAGGCGGTTTCAAACATCATCGCGCACGGTCTTTCCCGCGAGGACGGGGAAGAGCCTTCCGGTTTCAATTTGGAAGTGGCAACGGGTCCCGGCTGGCTTTCCGTTTGTTTTCTGTACGGGGGAAGGCCCTTTGTCCTGCCCAAGCCAGGCCCCCTGCGGATTGAAGACATGAAGGAACACGGTTATGGTATTTTTATCATGGAAGAATTTATGGATAGCATAATTTACGCGGACGATATGCGCGGGGGAAGAATGATCGCGATGGCCAAACGTTTTGGCTCGTAGAGACTATGATGTAAGGAGAAAAACCACTGGCGACATGGGCAAACACCCACTGTCAACAAGTTAAGAAAAATATCTGCGCCTTTTTGGCGCTCCCGCGCCAAAAACCCAGGTTGCATGGGCGGCAGACCGTTCTGTTTCACCAACGCGGGGCTTCGCCCACGGCCTGCTTGTACGGCCTTAAAGAAAATTGCGACCAGCCGGGATGCATGGGCGAGCAGCATCCCGAAGGGATGCGACCAGCCCCGATCACTTTCAGACACGAACCTTTTTACGCAAACCGATGGACTTACCGGAGCAAGCTACGGGGTACAATTCAGCGCCGCGTGCGGCGCATACAAATCAATACCTCTAATTGCCAGCCCCAAAGGGGCTGATGGACCATGCCTTCCAAATCACGGAAATTGCGTGACAGATTTTTTTTCAATAGAGTTGTTTAGAAACCCCGGTTTTTGTCTGTCTTTGTCCGCGCCCTGTCGGCCTGTCACCTTTATATACGACAGAACCGTTTTTTGGCCTCTCGCCCTGTTGCCGGGTGGGCAAAGACACGCCCTGATGGGCGTGCGTTTATTTCGGCGTGTGTTGTCCGTGGTAAATTTTTGCCTT
>JAISXE010000040.1 GCA_031270615.1 Spirochaetia bacterium | reverse complement strand
AAGCCGCTCTCTTTTTTTTCGCCGCCACCCGCGCCTTTGCAGGGGAGCCATAAGAACCAACGATATTGCTGCTGAATAAAAGGTTTTTGAGGTAAAAACTGGCCGAATTGCGGACAATTTGGCCAGTTTTAGGGGATTTTTAAAAATTTTCATAACAAACTTATTGATACTTTGAATTCCTGTACGGCGCGGCCCACGGGTTTTTAAAAAGATCAACCACTGACCACGCAGACAGGACGGACACCGGTGAAGAGGGGCACCGGCCACACAGACGAAGAGCCGACGGAGAAAAAAGCAAAAAGAATTCTGTCCTTGGGCGACCGGCGGGGCCAGTGGTCAAATTCTTTTGCCTCGCGCCCATCCCTATCCCCGCCACACCCGGAAGGTGCGCGCGTACGCGCAGCATGGCGGCAGAAAGCGGTGGAACAGGGCGCGGAAAAGGTTGACCCTCTGGCAGTCCCGGCATTTTCGGAAACGGTTTTCGTACACGCGGCACAGGCGCGTGCGCTCGTCAAGGAATTCGCAGGGGCTGGAAAGGTCTACCGCGACCTCCCCGGAACGGGAAAGGGACCTCTCGTAACAGCACAGCCCGCAGCGGCCGCACAGCCCATCCCAGTTTTTCCGCCATTTCCGGTATTCCCGAAAAACCCCAAGCACGGACACCAGCATCTAGAATTCCAGGGGGGCAAAATACCCCGCCTCGTCCCGGCCCGATTTCCGCACCAGGTTCACCTCCACCTCGACAGGGATATAGGCACGGCCGAAATCCGTCGGGCGCGAGGAGCGGTAACTCAAAAGGTAATTGCCGTCCTTCTGCCCGGCCAGGTCGCGGGCAAGGGAACCCAAAGCCTCCGCCGTATAATACCGGAACACCTTCCCGCCGGTTTCCCTTGCCAGAAAATCAAGCTCCTCGCCCGCCGCAGGCGGCTGGGTATACACGGGATAAAAAACGATGGAGTTGTTCCGCATATAATCCAGGGTTTCCTGCAGCCCGTATGAGCGGAACGCGTCCCGGCCAAGGTCGCCGTCGGTCAGGAAAATAACGGCCTTCCTGTTCCGGGTGGAAAGGAGTTCCGTGACCCCAAGTCGCAGGCCAAGATCAAAAGCCCAGGCCGGCGAGTGGTTCTCTTTCCTGTCGACGGCGGCGCGCACCATGGCCTCAAGGCCGTCTCCCGGGCGGGACACAAGGGCCGGAACCGGCCCCGCGGATATGACGCGAAAGGAGGCGAAACCCGAAAGCCTGCCGGCAAGATCCCGGACAACCCGCTCCGTCAACGCGGCCCGGGAAGCCATCGCGGGGGAGCGGCTCACGACAAGGGCCGCCTCCACGGCATCCGAGCGGTAGGAGGCAAAAGGCATCTGCGTGGCCCCCACGCCGAGCCTCCCCTCGGTCACAATAAAATTCTGGACATCCAGCCCCACAACCGGATCGCCCGCGCGGTCCGACACATGCACATCCACCTGCACATCAGGATGCCCCGCCGCGCTAACCCGCCTGACCATCACCGCCAGCCCCGACGAAACGCCCGCCAGCTCCGACAGGACATGCACCGAACCCGCATCAAAATCCGCCGCGACGATGCTCCCGTTGGCCTCCACATCGGCGGACAAAACGCGCCTCGCCTGCCCCGAAAAATCCGAAAGCAGCGCAAGCCCGCCATCCTCCACATTGTAGGAGAAAATCCTTGTCGTGTCGGCGATAAGGAACCTCCCGCCATCCAGGACGTTTATCCCCTCCGGGGCGGCAAGGCGCCCCTCAAGAAGCGTCGCCATATAGTTGCCGCTTGTGTCGAACACGGCAAGATGCCCGCGCTGCCTGTCCGCCACATAGACATAGCCGTTATGGACGGCGATCCCCGTCGGGGCGATGAAACCGGGATAAAACTCGTTTTTCTCCCCGAAACTCGTGACATACTCCCCGTCCCTGTTGAACTTGACAACCCTGCGGTTGCCCCAGTCCGAAACATAGAGGCTGCCATCAGGATCAAGGGCAAGGTACTGCGGCCCCAGAAGCTGCCCCGGCCCGCGGCCCCTGCCCCCCAGAACAGCCAGAACCTCGCCGGAAGCGCCGCACTTCGTCACCCGGTCTCCCCGGAATTCGCTCACATACACCGAGCCGTCATCCGCCTCGGCCATATCAAAAGGATGGTCGAAACCCGCAAGCCCCCCCCGGAAACGCTGCTTCACAAAGCCGTTCAAATCAATCCGCACGACCTCGTTGGTCAGGTAGCTCACCAGGAAAAAGGAACCGTCGCCCCGGGCATGCACCGCGGAAGGCCGCCGGAAAACCGTAAGCTCGCCCGAAGCGCCCGCAATATCGCCCGCAAGGACCCACCTTTCCCCCAAGCCGAGTTCCCGCACCAGCCCCTGCCGGGCCTCCAGGATTTCGATAAAGCTGTCCAAAAGCACGGCGCCGCCCGCGGCGGCGGAAGCCGTCTTCCACTCGGACAGCGCCGCCTCGTTGAAACCCGCAAGGTAGTAAGCCCGCCCCAGCCAGGACCTCGCCAGAACAGCCGTCGGCTTGAAGGAAAGGGACTTCTGGAACGAAAGAATCGCCTCCGTGTAGAAACCGTTGTGGAAGGCCCGCACCCCGGAACGCAGCTCCTCGTCGGCCCTTACCTGGTCGAAATCGAGGTTTCCCGCCTGCGCGGGATCCGGCCCCGGCCCCGGCCCCTCTTGGGCAAAAACGGAAAAGAAGCACGCGAAAAACACCAGGCAAAACGGGAAAAACCTTCTCATTTGTCCACGGCCCCCATAGCCTCCATAACCGCCCGCAGGTGCGCCAGTATCTCCTTGTTGCGGGGAGCATACTCAACAGCCTTGCGCAAAAGCATCCTCGCGTCCTTCAAATTGCCCAGCCGGTAATACACCCAGCCGAGGGAATCCAGGTAAGCCGGGTTTTTGGGATTTTTCTCAACCGCGCGCTCGCAGCATTTCCGGGCAGCCGCCAGCCGCGTGTTCTGTTCCGCAAGGATATACCCCAGGGAATTCAGCGCGTTGGCATTGTCCTCCTCCAGCCCCAGGGCCTTCTCCAAAAAGGCGATGCTCTGCTCCGGCTTCCTCTGCAAAAACAGCACATAGGCAAGGGCGCTGTACACCTTCGCCGACTCAAAACCGTCGTCCAGCAGCTTGCGGAACTCGAACTCGGCCAGGCGGTAGCGTTTGGTAATCGCGTAAATCACCCCCAGGAGCATCCGGCCCTGGTACAGGTGGATAAGACCCTCCTCGGAAGCCACGACCTGCTCCAGATACAGAAGCGCCTCATCGTATTTCTCAAGATGCGTATAACACAGCCCCAGGTAATAGGAAAGCTCAGGATACTCCCCCCCGACGGTCTGGAGTTCCAGGAATTCCCTCAGCGCCGCCTCATAGCGCTTGTTCCTGAAAAGGCGGACCCCTTCTGTAAAAGACGCTTCGTTTTTCATCCCCCGTCCCTTGTCCCGCTTTTGCCCGCGCTTGTTTTTGCGGGCGCCTTTTTTTGCCTGCGGCAAAAAAACCGGGCTATTCGCTGCAATCTTTTGCCGCGCCGCGGCAAAAGGATTTCCGCTGCTATCCCTGGCGCGGAAGAAAGAGAAACCGCGGACCACGCCGGCATGGAAACCGGCAGCCAGTCCGTAACCGCACCCTCCCCCCATTCTACCCCAGTTTCCCGGTTTTCACAACGCAAAACGCGCCCTCCGGTAAGCCCCGTCTTCTTCGTGGCCTAGCGGCTGCAGCAGCACCGGCGAAACGGACACCCTGTTGCGCCCCAGGGCTTCCCAGTCGCCGAGGGGCCCCCCGTCGGTATCGGGCTGGGTCCCGTGAAGGTAATAGCAGGAGTTCCCGTCCGGCAGCCGCAGCTCCTCAAGCTTGTCGCGGTAACGCCGGCGCGAGGGCCGGGTTATAGCGGTTCCCGCGTAGGCCTCGCTGTTCGGGGCGTTGATATTCACGAAATGCGAATCATCCCACAGCGAGGCGAACTCCCCCAGGTTCAGGGCGACAAAGCGGGCAAGCGGCCCAAAGCGGAAAGGCTTTTCCGCCGCGTCCAGCGACACGGCCAGCGCGGGAATACCCATCAGCGCCCCCTGCCTGGCCGCGGCGGCGGTTCCCGAATACACGATATCCGTGCCGATGTTCGGCCCGATATTGATGCCGGCGATAACCATGTCGGGCTTGAAGGGCAAAGCCCCCAGCACGGCCAGAAGCACGCAGTCCGCCGGAGAACCGGAACAGGAATACACCCTTTCGGCCAGCCTCTTTTTCATAAGCGGCGCATTCAGGGTGATGCGGTGCGAGGTTCCCGAGCGCTCCCCGTCGGGGGCGAAAACCCAAACCTCGTGTTCCGCCTCCAGGGACAGCCGCAGGGCCTCCAGCCCGGGACTATGCACTCCGTCGTCGTTTGTCAGCACAACACGCATAATGGCGCCGCCTACAGCAGCTTTACCCCTCCAGAAGGCTCGCAGACAAAAACGCTGGCCTTGAAACCGAAAATCCTCTCATACTCCTCCAGCCTCTTCTCATACTCGGGGATGGCGTTCTCCTGGATCAGCGTGATGGTGCAGCGCCCGTAGCCCGCGCCCGTCAGCCGCGAACCGTACACGCCCTCGGTTTCGGCGGAGCGCTTCACCAGCCAGTCGAACTCGGGGCAGGACACCTCAAGCAAATCGCGCAGGCTCTCGTGCGAGCGCGTCATGATCTTTCCCAGATTCTCCAGCTTCCCACGGGAACGCAGGATCTCCTCCGCCTCTCTGACGCGGGCATTCTCCTCAACGACATGCAGGCACCTGCGCCGCAGGTTCTCCGGCAGAATGCCGATACTCTCGCGTATATCCTTGGGCGAATAATCCTTCAATGTGGCGCCCGGCCTGCGCCTGCCAAGCAGTTCAAGGCTCCTCTGGTAGTCTTCCTTTTGCACGGAAAGATCCTCGCCGCCGACCACGCGCGGAATCTGGGAATCCGTGATAAGGAATTTCGCCCCCTTTATGCCCAGGGGGACATAGCGGTATTCAAGGTAATTCGTATCCAGGAAAAGCGCCTGCTTCTTCCTGCACAGAAACGAGGCAAAGCTCTCAATCGCGCCTGTCTGCATGCCCATAAAGCCGGTCTCCGCCTTCCAGGCGAAATCGACCAACTGCCGGTCGGAAAGGGAAAACCCCAGAAGGTTCTTGATGCCGAAAGCCGCCGCGACCGTCAGGGCCGCCGAGGAGCCAAGCCCGATTCCCGCAGGCACGTCCCCCGTCAGGGTAATATCCAGGCCCTTTACGACATAACCCGCGCCAAGAAAACCGCTAATAACCCCCTTCAGGTAGTTGGCCCAGCGGTCCTCCCGCTTGTACTTGATATTCGCGATGCTCGTGCGTTTTCTTTCGTTGTAATCGGCCGCGAAAAACCGCAAGGAATTGTCCTTCCGCTGGGACACCGCGAAACCCACGCCCCGGTTCAGCGCGAACGGCATGGCAAGACCGCCGGTAATCTCGGTATGCTCCCCCAGGATATGGGCTATCCCCGGGGCCACGGCAACCAGTTGCGGCGGCGCGCCGTATTCTTCCTTGTGGAGGGCCTCCACATTCTTCATGAATCCCGCCCCTCCCGCATCGTATTGGTCATGCTCATATATTACAGGAAAAAGGAAAAGTATTCAATGAAAATCTTCAGCAATTCGCAGGAAGAATTAGGAATGGAGGGATTAGGGCGCGTTTTTTTGCCGGGCCGCCCGGCAAAAAAACCGGGCTTTCCGGGGGTTCCGCCCCGCGCCACGCGCGTGGCCGCTTCGCGCCCCTCCAATCGCCCTGTTGCCTGTATTTCCCCCAGTGTTTTTTGTGGGCTCTCGCCATGTGGCCTGCAAGATGGACACGCTTTCGCGTGCCGCATAGCGGCGTCTCGCGCGGAAGAAAACCACTGACGGCACGGACCAAGAAACCACTGATCACACTGACGAAGAAGAAAGAATCAGGAAAGATAAAAAGCCCCTCGCAACGACTGAATTCCCCATCCCTAATTCCCACTGTCAACAAGTTAAGAAAGGGGTGTGCGCATTTTTGGCGCTTCCGCGCCAAAAACCCGGGTTGCATGGGCGAGCAGTATTTTTGTATCCGCTACGCGGATACAAAAATACGACCAGCCAGGCTTTCCGCTTCAATCTTTTTGCCGCCGGGCGGCAAAAAGGATTTCCGCTGCAATCCCGGCTGCATGGGCGAGCAGCAATTTTGCGAAGCAAAATTGCGACCAGCCCTTTGCGCCCCACGGGCTGACTTTTGGCCTTAACTTGTTG
>JAISXE010000039.1 GCA_031270615.1 Spirochaetia bacterium | reverse complement strand
TATCTGCTACCCTACAGCGCGGAGGGGAAGAGCCTGGTCAGGGTGGGCGTGGAGTTCGACAAAGAAACACGGGCCATAGGCAGGTGGCTTGTCCGCTAAGGCAGGCTCCCTGCGCCCGTCCTTCATGCAAGCTCATACTTTGTGTCCGGCGCCACAATCTCCACGGCGGGGACGCCCAGCCCCAGAAGATGCTTTTTCAAATGCTCCTGGGCGCCGTCCTCGCCGTGTACCAGAAAAACCTTCTTCAGGCGCGAGGTGTCCAGGCCCGTAATGTACTCGCCTATCTCCCGGTAATCCGCGTGGGCGCTGAAAGTGGAAAGCTCCTCCACCTCGGCCCTCACCCGCACGGGCGTGCCCATAATGCGCAGATCCTTCTGGCCCTCCCTGATGCGGCGGCCCAGGGTGTTCGCGGCCATGAAACCCACGATAAGGATGGTGTTGCGCCCGTCCCCGATGTTATTCGCCAGGTGGTGGACAACCCTGCCCGCCTCGCACATCCCGTCCGCGCTGATGATGATGGCCGGCCCCTTCAAATTATTCAGATTCTTCGACTCCTGGACGCTTGTCGTATAATGCAGGTTGTTGAAACCGAAGGGGTTTTTCTGGTGCCTCAAGAAAGCCTGGCTGATCTCCTCGTCGTAGCATTCCGGGTGAACCTGGAAAATCGCCGTCGCGTTAGTCGCCATAGGGGAATCAACGTAAATGGGAATTTCGGGAATCCTGCGCTGGTCGCTCAAAAGATGCAAGAAATACACAAGCTCCTGGGTGCGCTCCACGGCAAAGGCCGGGATGATGATCCTGCCCCCCCTGGCGGCGGTTTTGCCCACCACATCGGCAAGCTTTTCCATGGAGTCCGCGGCCGAATCATGCAGCCTGTCGCCGTAGGTGCTCTCCATAACAAGGAAGTCCGGCGCGGGAACCCTCTCCGGGTCGCGGATAATGGGCTTGCCCCTGCGCCCCAGGTCTCCCGAAAAAACCACGCGCAGCCCCCCTTCCGTCCCGCCGCCCCCAATCGTCAGCGCCGCGAGGGAGGACCCCAGAATATGCCCCGCGTCAAAAAACTCAAGGACCACGCCATCAAGAATGGGAAGCCTGCGCCTGTACGAAAGCGTCACAAAACGGTCTATGGCCGCAAGCACATGGGTCTCGTCGTAAAGCGGCTGCCAGGTAAACTCCTCGTTCCTCTTCGCCGCCTGCTTCGCCAGATATTCCCGGTCGCGGGCCTGGATGCGCGCCGAGTCCATCATCACCAAAGACGCGATATCCCTCGTCGCCGCCGTGGCATAGATATTGCCCCCGTAGCCCTGCCCCGCCAAAACAGGCAAAAGCCCGCAGTGGTCAAAATGCCCGTGCGTCAGAACAACCGCGTCAATCTTCTGCGGGTCATGGAACACCCTGCGGTTCTTTTCGTCCGCCTCTTTGCGCCTGCCCTGAAAAGCCCCGCAGTCAACCTGGACCGTCCGCCCGTCCACCTCAAGGAAATGCCGCGACCCCGTAACCTCCCGCGCGGCACCCCTGGAATACAATGTCAGCCTCATGCCCGCCAGTCTACCCGATAGGAAGCGGAGAGTCAATTCGCACAGCAATTCCAGGTTTCAACCTATGGCAAGCGGAATTGTAAACACGCGGGGCCTGTCAGGTTGCATGGGCGAGCAACGATTTTGCAAGGCAAAATCGTGACCAGCCCAGGTTGCATGGGCGAGCAACAACCCGAAGGGTTGCGACCAGCCATTTGCGGCAAATTCCGCGGGACTTGTGAGAGAACCGCCAGGTTCTTGAACAAGTGAGGTTGTTCCAAAACCCGATAAGCCCGTGGGGCGCAAAGGATTGAAGCGGAAATCCCGCAGGATTTGCATGGGCAAATCCGAGGAATTGGAGCGGAAAGCCTGTTTTTTGGCGCGGGAGCGCCAAAAATGCGCGCATGTTTTCTTAACTTGTTGGCAGCGGCGTGCAAAGTCCAAGAATTGGATTCTGTTCAAGGAATCCCGCAACGGGCGGCAAACACGAACCCGCGCTCTAGCATAAAAACACCGCAAGAAGTGCCGCGCTTTCCCTTTGTGTGGGCCGACGGTTTTTAAAAAAAGGCCGCCCGGCCTTGTGTACCGGGCGGATCCTTACCAAAAACGTTCTTCCATGAAAAAATCAGCCTATGGCTACCGAACCGGTTTCGCCGGTCCGTATCCTGATGCACTCCTCAATCGGCAGCACGAAGATCTTGCCGTCCCCGATCTCGCCGCTCCTTGCGCCCTTGACGATGGCGTCAATGGTCGGTTTCACGAAATTGTCGTTCACCGCTATTTCGAGGCGGACTTTCTTCAAAAGGTTCACCTCCATTTCGACGCCGCGGTACTGCTCGGTATAACCCTTCTGCTGGCCGCAGCCCATGGCGTTGGTCACGGACATCTTGTAAACCTCCGCCTTGTACAGTTCCTGCTTCACCTCATTCACCACATGGGGCTGTATATACGCAATAATCAGTTTCATGTTCCGCCTCCTTACATGTTGCTGAAGATCTGGAAGCCCGCGTAGGCCTCAGACTTGTGTTCCGAAATATCAAGACCCATCAGCTCTTCTCTGGGACTTACCCGCAGACCGGTAACGGCCTTGATACCCAGGAAAAGGACGAGGCTCATAATGCCCGCCCAAGCGCCGACCGACAGGACGCCGATAAGCTGCACGCCAAGCAGGCCAAGCCCGCCCCCATGCAGAAGACCCAACACGCCTGCGGCTTCCGCGTTGCCCCAGATGCCCACCGCGATGGTTCCCCAGATGCCGCAGGTCAGGTGGACCGAACAGGCGCCAACCGGGTCGTCAATTTTCAGGATTTTGTCGATAAACTCAACCGAAAACACAACCAGCACGCCGGCGATAAGGCCGATGGCGATGGAAGCGCCCGGGGAGACAACGGCGCAGGGGGCGGTAATGCCCACAAGGCCGGCAAGAACGCCGTTCATGGTCATGGAACAGTCAGGCTTCTTGAACCATATCCAGGAACACAGCAGGGCACCTATAGCGCCCGCGGAGGCCGCGAGGGTCGTGGTCACGCACACGCGCGCAATCGCGAGGCCGCTCCAGATGCCTCCTTCGCCTACGGTGGCGACGCCGGTGGACGCGCCGTTAAAGCCGAACCAGCCGAACCACAGGAGGAAAACCCCCAAACAGGCGTAGGGGATGTTGTGCCCCGGAATGGCCTTTACGGAAATCACCCCGTTGGGGCCTTTCACATATTTTCCCAGCCGGGG
>JAISXE010000403.1 GCA_031270615.1 Spirochaetia bacterium | reverse complement strand
GGGCAAAATCGCGTCCGCCTGTGTGCGGGCGGGAATCGCCTTTGGCGATTCCCGCGTTTGTTGGTTCTGAGCCGCGGCTGGCCGGGCGCATAAATTTTAAAATTTAACTTGACATATATTATCCAGTATTGGTATAATCACCCTATATAAAATATGTTTATCACGAAAGAAAGCGACTACGCAGTAAGAATGATTCGCGCCCTCAGCAAGAAGGAAATCGGAACGGTCAAGATGTTGAGCGACGAGGAGCTTGTGCCGCACCAATACAGTTACAAGATATTGAAAAAACTTGAAAAGGCGGGTTTGGTCCACGCGTACCGGGGGACGAACGGGGGCTACGCGCTGGCGAGGCCTGTCTCCGAGATGACTTTGTTTGATGTGCTGGCCGCGGTGGAGGACAGGCTGCTTGTTACGGAATGCCTTGGGCATGGTTTTGCGTGTTCGCGGAATCCTCAGAAGACAGACTGCTCCGTGCATAGGGAGTTTGCGGAGATCCAGGATGCGCTGCTGGCCATGCTGCGCGCCAAGTCCCTTGCTGAAATTTTTGCACGCTGATCGCCGAAAGGCGTTTTGCCGTTATTTTTTAGGAGGTATCTATGTTTGAAAGTCGCTATGGGTGCGCAACCTGCGCCAGCGCGGATAAACCGCTGCAGGAGTTTATCGCGAAGCTGCCGATGGAAACATCCCACCACCGGGTAGACAGCCAGGAAACCAAATGCGGGTTCGGCTTGCAGGGGGTGTGCTGCCGGCTCTGCGCCAACGGGCCGTGCAGGATCACGCCGGATTCGCCGAAGGGTATTTGCGGGGCGGACGCGAATGTCATGGTCACGCGGGGGCTGCTGCGGGCCGTCGCCGCGGGTTCGGGGTGTTACATCCATGTTGTGGAGAACACGGCGCTCAATCTGAAAAACACGGCCCTCGCCAGAGGCAGGCTGAAGGGGCCCGGCGCTTTGGAAAGGCTGTGCGGGCTTTTCGGCCTTACGGGAAAGGACGAATACGAGAAGGCCGTAAAGGTGGCGGACGCCGTTCTTGCCGATTTGTACAAGCCCGAATATGTCAAAATGGAGCTTGTGGAAAAGCTGGCCTATTCCCCGAGGCTGAAGGTATGGAAGGAGCTGGGAATCCTTCCCGGCGGGGCAAAGTCGGAGGTTTTCAAGGGCGTTGTGAAGTGTTCCACGAACCTCAACTCCGATCCCGTGGACATGCTGCTTGACTGCCTGAAGCTGGGCATTTCCACGGGCATCTACGGGCTGACGCTGACGAATCTTTTGAACGATGTCCTGCTTGGCGAACCGCAGATACGCAGCGCGCCTGTGGGTCTGCGCGTCATTGATCCCGACTATATCAACATCATGATTACCGGGCACCAGCACACGATGTTCGTCCATCTTCAAGAACGGCTGACCGCCGGGGACGTTGTGGCAAAGGCGCGGGCTGCCGGGGCGAAGGGTTTTAAGCTTGTGGGCTGTACCTGCGTGGGGCAGGACTTGCAGCTTCGCGGCGCGCACTACACGGACATTTTTGACGGGCACGCGGGCAACAACTACACCAGCGAGGCGATTCTGGCCACGGGGGGCATCGACGCGGTTCTGTCGGAGTTCAACTGCACGCTGCCGGGCATAGAGCCGATCTGCGACGGGCTTTTTATCAAACAGATATGCATAGACGATGTGGCGAAGAAGGCCAACGCGGAGCTTAAACCCTTTGTTTTTGCCGAAAGGGAGGCCCTGAGCAATGAAATCATCGACGCGGTTATCGCCGCCTACCGGGAAAGGCGTCCGAAGGTGAGGATGAACCTGATGCCGGACCACGGCTACGAAAACACGCTGACCGGCGTCAGCGAGGTGTCTTTGAAGAAATTCCTGGGCGGGAACTGGAAACCCCTGATTGATCTTATCGTGTCCGGCAGGATCAAGGGCGTGGCCGGCGTTGTGGGCTGTTCCAGTTTGGTGACGGGCGGCCACGACGTGCTTACGGTGGGCCTGGTAAAGGAGCTTATCAGCCGCGACATCATTGTCCTGACGGCGGGCTGTTCTTCCGGCGGTATCGAGAACTGCGGCCTTATGGTTCCGCAGGCGGCGGAGTTTGCCGGGCCGAAACTGAAAGAGGTGTGCAAGGAGCTTGGCATTCCTCCCGTGCTTAACTTCGGTCCCTGCCTGGCAATCGGCAGGCTGGAAATCGTGGCTACGGAACTGGCGGAGGCTATAGGCGTTGACATGCCCCAGCTTCCCCTGGTGCTTTCCGCGGCCCAATGGCTGGAAGAGCAGGCCCTCGCCGACGGGTGTTTCGGCCTGGCCCTGGGGCTTCCCCTGCATCTGGGGCTGCCGCCTTTTGTCACGGGAAGCAAGGTGGCGGCGCAGGTTCTTACCCAGGACATGAAAAACCTTACCGGGGGGCAGGTCATCATCAATTCCGACGCGAGGGAATCGGCTGAACTTCTGGAGGCGATCATCATGGAAAAACGCGCGGGCCTGAAGATTTAGGGGGGCGCGGCATGAAAAGAATATTTATCGACCAGGAGAAATGCGACGGCTGCAAGAACTGTTCCATTGCCTGTATGCAGGCCCACCGGGAGAGTCCGGGCAGCCTCTACGATTTGGACCTTCTTGACCCCAAAAACCAGACCCGGCACGCCATTGTGACAAACGGCAGGGGCGGCTATGTGCCGGTTTTCTGCCGCCACTGCGCCCTGCCCGAATGCGCCGGGGCGTGCATGTCGGGGGCTTTGAAAAAAGACCCGAAGACCGGCCATGTGCAGTACGACGAAAAACGCTGCGGCGTCTGTTTCATGTGCGTGATGAGCTGCCCCTACGGCAATATCAAACCGGACAGGGCCACGCACGCGAAAATCGTTAAATGTGATTTCTGCGTGAATGACAACGAGGATCCGAACTGTGTCAAATCCTGCCCGAAAAAAGCCATTCATGTGGAAGAAGTCGCCCTGGAGGGGCTTGCCTTATGAAACATCTTATAATCGGGGCCGGCGTGGCGGGAATCAGCGCGGCGCGGATAATCCTGGGGGAAAAACCGCATGACAGCGTGACCATTGTTTCGCAGGATGAGGAAATCTATTCCCGCTGCATGCTGCACAAATTCATTTCCGGCGAGCGCGATGCGGACAGCCTGAACTTTATTAACGACGGGATTCTTGGGCATGCGAACCTGCGGTGGATCAGGGGCAAAACCCTGACGCGCCTTGACGCCGCCGCGAAAGCCGTCTACGCGGGGGACGAGGAAGTCGCCTCCGCGGACACGATCCTGATTGCCACGGGCGCGAACAGCGTGACCCCGCCTATCGGGGAGCTGCGCGGCGCGAAAAACGCCTTTGGCCTGCGGCATTTGCCTGACGCCCGCGCCATCGCGGCCCGCGCGAAAAACGCGAAGGAGGTGGTTATCATCGGCGCGGGGCTTGTTGGCCTTGACGCGGCCTACGCCCTTCTGGAACTGGGGAAGAAGCTGACCGTCATTGAGCTTGCACCCTCGACGCTGGCAATCAACCTGGACGCCCGCGCGGCGCAGGCGTACCAGAAGCTCTTTGAGGAAAAAGGAGTTGTCTTTCATCTGGGGCGGAAGGTCGTGAATACCAGAAGCGACGGGGCGGGAAACATCACTGCCGTGGAAATGGATGACGGGCAAAGCGTCCCCTGCGACATGGTGGTTATGGCGGTCGGCGTGCGCCCCGCCATCGGCTTTCTTGAAGGCTCCGGCGTTAAAACCGAAAGGGCCGTTGTCGTGGACGATTACCTTGAAACAAGCGCGGCGGGCATTTACGCGGCGGGCGATGCCGCCGGACTGTCCGGCATTTGGCCTAACGCGCGGAAACAGGGGGAAATCGCCGGTTACAATATGGCGGGCACGCGGTGGAAATACGAAGACAGATTCGCCGCAAAGAACACGATTGGCTTTTTCGGCCTGCTGTCGCTGTCGGTCGGCGCGATTAACCCTGCCGAGGGCGACGAGGTTCTTGACCTGGAAGACCGCCTGAATTACAAAAAGCTGATCCTCCGCGAAGGCGTTCCGCTTGGGGTTATCCTTCAGGGGGACATCGGCGGCGGCGGGTTCTGGCAGCACCTTGTCAAAAACAAAATCCGGATCGACAACCGGGGAAAATCCCCCTGGAAGATAAGCTACGCCGATTTTTACGGCACGGAGGCCAATGGCGAGTACAGGTGGGTAGTGTAGGGGAGCAGTCTTCAGCTTAACTCATGGCGCGCCGTTATACCGGAAAATGCGGGGCCTGCCGGTATGGGCGGCCGGCAGGCAGCTTTTTCATGCAACGCGCCATGAGACTGCCCTGAGGCACTGGGGTATTATAACCACTGGCCACGCGGACGGCCACGGATACAAAGAAAAAGAATCTTGCTTTCCCGTCCGTGTTTTTCCGTGTGGTCAGTGGTTTTCTTTTCCGGCTGAATAGTGAGGTTATTCCAAAACCCGAGAAACCCGTGGGGCGCAAGGGATTGCAGCGGAAATCCTTTTGGCTTTAGCCAAAAGATTGGAGCGAAAAGCCCGGTTTGCGGCGTTTTACGCCGCAAATGCGCCAA
>JAISXE010000395.1 GCA_031270615.1 Spirochaetia bacterium | reverse complement strand
TGGCGCTTCTGGATACGCTGGACGCGCTGGAGGCTGTGCCGGGGAACGCGGGGGTGCTGCGCCAAAGCACGGAATTCTTTTTTGAGCGCAGCCCGGACGTTGCTTTTATCGGGCTTCTGGGCGGGGGCGGCCTTTCGCGGGCGCTGGTAAACGAGGGGTTTTTTATTGCGGCGGAACTGGACAGCTCCGTTGCCGCCGCTTTTGCGGTTTCCCGGCCCGAGGCGGCCGCGCGCTGCGCCAGGGGGGAATTGGTGCTGCTGAACGCGGCGCCGGCTTTTGGTTTTCCGGTGCTTGCCATGTACTGTCCCCGGCAGCGGGGCGGGGAGTCGGGGGCGGTGGTTTTTTTCGGTTCGGATTCGCTGGCGCAGATTTTCGGCGAGGGCCTGAATCTTTCTTTTATGGTGAACGACGAGGGGGATGTGCTTGTGCATTCGGATTCCTCGCTGCTGCGTGCGGGGGCGAGTTTCAAGGACAGCCCTTTTGACAGGACCATTTGGGAGAGTCCAGAGCGCAGCCTCCAGACGCTGTATACCGATGCCAAGGGCACGCGCTGTTTCGGGGCTTTTCAGAAACTGGGCCTGGCCGGTGTCGCGGTGGTTACTTCCGTGGAACAGGATGTGGTTTTTGAGGGGGTGGCGGCTACCACGCGGCGCAACCTTTTTCTTACGGGGGCGGTGCTTTTTCTTTCCGTCCTGTGTATTTGGTTTTTTTCCAAATCTTTGAGCGGCCCCCTGAAAAGCCTTGCCGCGGCGGCGGGGCGCATCGAGGCGGGGGAGTTCGAGGTGGGCCTGGAGGCGAGGACCCGGGACGAGGTTGGGCTTCTGACGCGGAGTTTCGTGTCCATGGGCAGGGGCCTTGCCGAGCGCGAGCGGCTCAAGGACGCTTTTGGCCGTTTTACCAATAAGGAAATCGCGGAGAAGGCCCTGAGGGGGGAGCTGAGTCTGGGCGGCGAGACCAAACAGGCGACGGTGTTTTTTTCCGACATACGGGGTTTTACGGCGATTTCCGAAAAGCTGGAACCGCAGGAGGTGGTGGGCTTTTTGAACGACTACATGACGCGCATGGTGGACTGCGTGGAGAGGACTGGCGGCGTGGTGGACAAGTTCATAGGGGACGCGGTGATGGCGGTCTGGGGCGCTCCGGTTTCCGCGGGCAGCCCCGCGAAGGACGCTTTTAACTGCGTCAAGGCCGCGCTGATGATGAGGGCCGCGCTGCAGGATTTCAACAGGGACAGGGAGGGCGCGAAGAAGCCCCGCGTCCGCATAGGCTGCGGGATCAATACGGGGGACGTGGTTGCCGGGCAGATCGGTTCCAGCCAGCGCATGGAGTACACGGTTATCGGCGACACGGTGAACCTTGCGAGCCGCACCGAGGCGCTCAACAAGCCTTTCCACACGGATATCCTTATTACGGAAAATACCTGGAAGCTGCTTGCCTCCTACCTTATTACGGAGGAGATGCCCCCGGTGTCCGTCAAGGGCAAGGAAAAGCCCGTGCGAATGTTCGCCGTCATAAACACGAAGACAAAAACCGGGGAAGCCCCGCATCCGGCGAACCTGGAGGAACTGCGAAGCCTTCTGGGGCTTGCCGCCCCGGATTTACGCGAGGTGGATTTGAGTGGCGAAGAAAAAAAATACAAAATCGGCTAGGGCGCTTCCCGATATTCTTGCGGCCGCGCTGTGCCTGGCTGGGGCCGCGCTGTGCCTTGCGTATTTCTGGCTGGATTTGAATCGTTCCCTGGAAAGGTACAGCGAGCAGCCCCTGGGGACGGTAAGCTGGAAGCGCCGCGCGGCCCAGCGCCGTTTTGCCAACCGCGTGCTGTGGGACAGGCTGCGCCAGGACAGCCCGGTGTACTCCGGCGATTATATCCGCACCGAGGAGCTTTCGGCGGCGGCGATTAGTTTTGCCTCCGGCAGCCTTGTCAATATCGGGGAAAACAGCCTGATTCAGATTTTCCGCGAGGGGGAGGCGCCCCGCGTGCGCCTGAACGAGGGTTCGCTGCGCGCCCGCGCGCGGGAGGCGGATCTGCTTATCGCTTCGGGCGATAACAACGTGCGCGTGAAGCCCGGCGGCCTGGTGAGCGCGCGCGCGGAAAACGAGGTGCTGCGCGTGAAGGTGGAGGAAGGCGGCGCGCGCGTGTCCTCGGCCGGCGATGCCCGCGAGGCTGCCGCCGGGGAGGGGTTTTCCCTTTCCGGCGCGGCCCTGGAAAGCTCTTCCGCCGAAATTTCCGTTTCCGCCGCGCCGCAGGCCCCGGTGCTTTTGCCGCCGGTGCTTTTTACGCCCGGGGAGGGCGGGGTAATCCGCTATCAGGGCGGGCTGCCGCGCGTGCGTTTCCGCTGGAATGCCGTGGAGGGGGAGGGCCTTCTTCCTTCGTATTATATCCTGGAGGCCTCGGACAGTCCGGGCCTGGAGAATCCCGCGTTAAGCCTGCAAAGCAGGGAAAACGGCGCTTGGGTTTCCCTTCCCGCGCCGGGCCTGTGGTACTGGCGCGTGCGGCCCGTGTATTCGGACGGAAGACAGGCCCCGGCTTCTCCCGTGGGTTCCTTCCGGGTGGAAGAGGGTCCCGTTCCTGATGCTCCCGTGCTTTTTGCCCCGCCTCTGGAAGACGCTTCCCTGCGGACGATTTTCCCCCCCGACGGGTATGTCGTGGCGGAGGCTCTTTTGCCCGACCTGCGTTTTACCTGGAAGGCCCCGGCGGGGGAGGCGCAGTTTCAGGTAAGCTCGCGGGAGGATTTTGCCGGTCCGGAGGTGGACGAGGGCGTTTCCGGCACGGCCCG
>JAISXE010000392.1 GCA_031270615.1 Spirochaetia bacterium | reverse complement strand
AAAGACACGCCCTGATGGGCGTGCGTTTATTTCGGCGTGCGCAGTCCGTGTTGTCCGTGGTAAATTTTTGCCTTTGTGTACTATGCGTTATTTAAGGATAAGCTCTAAGTGTGTCCGTTCCCATTTTTCGCCTCCCGCCATTCCAACAAAACCTGTTTTGGCGCATTCAATATCGCATAACAGATTGTTGTATGGCCGGTAGAACGCTGGGGCTATCACGGAAATTGCGGGATTTTATAGGGCTTCGCCTTATCACGGCAACCAAAGAAATCGCGGGAGGCCAATAAACCGCGACTGCGATTGCGGGCAATCGCGCTGCATTCAGGCAGGTTGCTGTAAGCCGGTAGAACACTGGGGGCTATCACGCGATTTTTCCCGCAATTTCCGGGGGCACTTTTTGCGTGGCAAAAAGTGCCTGCAACCAAAGAAATCGCGGAAGGCGGTAAACCGCGACTGCGATTGCAGGCAATCGCGCCGCCTGGTTCTGAGCGAACCGCCTTTCGGCGGTTCGCAACTGCCTGGTTCTGAGCCGCGGCCCTGGTTTTGAGCCGCTTCGCGGCGCATTGCCTTGAGGCAATGCGCCGGCCCTGTGGCAAACAAAATGTCGCGGTCCTGGCGATGAGTATGTGCTGCGTTATAGGATGCGCTTAGCCCGCAAGCGTCTTTTGTGGGCAAAGGCGCGACATTTTGACCCCATCCTCCAACCGTGGCTGCTGCCTTTTAGCGCTGTGGCCGCGGCCGGCGGTAAAGACGCGCATGTGCGCTCGCGCACATGCTGTTGTGGCAAAGCCCGCGATTTTGCTCCGCAAAATCGCGCCGCCTGGTTCTGAGCGAACCGCCTTTCGGCGGTTCGCAACTGCCTGGTTCTGAGCCGCGGCCCTCTTGATTGCCCGCCCCATTTCGCTTATCATGGGGAAATGACAAAAAAACTCCTTTTGGCGGGACTCGCGTTTTTGTTCCTCTCCTGCCTCAGCATGGAATCAAAAATGACGCTCGCGCAGGACGGTTCGGGGACGATACAACTCACCTACACGGTGTCCTCCTTCGCGCGGGACTGGGACGCCCTGGACAACCAGGAAGCCGTTCTGCCCCTGCCCATAAACGAAAGCGATTTCCGCCGCGCCGTCTCGGCAGTGCCGGGCCTGAGCCTCGACTCCTATTCGCGGGCCGACTCTGGCGATTCCTCGGTCATACAGGCCGTTCTGGGCTTCGCCTCCCTGGAGGCGCTGAACAGCCTCGTATCGGGAAGCGGCGCGTCCTTCGCCCTCAGCCAGGAAGGCGGCAGGACGGTCTTCGAGCAGACCATCAGCCCAGGAACCAGGACCCCCGTCGAGCAGCGCGCGCGTGACTTCATCACCGCCTTTTTCCAGCCCTACGTTTTGGATTTCTCCCTCACGGCCCCCCGCGCGGCCCGCAGCAGCTCCCCCCCCGGAAAACTTTCGGGAAACCAGGCCTCGGTTTCTTTCCCCCTGCCGGATGTCCTGCAAAGCCCCACGCCTGTAGTCTGGCGGGTGGAATGGTGAAAACCCGGCAAAAAGCGCTTCCGGGGAATATGAGCGCATTTTTTGCCCAGGGCAAAAAACCGGGCTTTCCGGGGCTGCGCTGTCGCTCCGGCCCTGCGGGCGCGCTTTCAGCGCCCCCTACAATCCCTTGCGCCCCACGGGCTTTATAGATGCTAAAACAGGCTCTTGCGGCCTGCGGCGTGTATGGTGGTTCAGATAACCACGGACCTCACAGACAGGCACAGACAAAAACCCTGTATATTCGACAAAAAATCCGTGCTTTCCGCAGGGCCAGCGTTTTTTTGTTTCTTGTCCCTCCCGTCCGTGTTTTTTCCCCGTCAGCGGAGTCAGTGGTTCTCTTCCCACTGTCAACAAGTTAAGGCATAGGTCAGCCCGTGGGGCGCAAAGGGCTGGTCACGATTTTTCAAGGCAAAATCGTTGCTCGCCCATGCATCCTGGATTGAAGAGGAAAGCCCGCAGACCCCCTCAAGGGGGCGAGGACTTGGAGCGGAAAGCCTGGTTTTTGGCGCTCCGGCGCCAAAAATGCGCACACATCTTTCTTGACTTGTTGCCAGTGGTTCTCTGCCCCGGCCGGTATATATAAAAATATATATATAAAAATATATAGAAATATATTGACAGATTGGCCGCGCGGTGGTATAGTAAAAGCGTGCCTTGGGAAAGGCCCGACAAAAAAGACAAAAAAACCTTGATTTATTGCGCGTTATTAACTACAGTAATATATAGCGTAAAAAAAACGGCTTGTACCGGAAACCAGATGAGGGAAACATGGATATCCAATTAAAAGAACTTATCGAAACAATCAAGAAAGAAGGTATCGACTCGGCCGATTCCAGGGCGGCGGAAATCACCGCGGCCGCGGAAACGAAAGCCGGGGCCATTGTCGCCAAAGCGGAAGAAGAGGCCGCCCGCATCCTTGCCGAGGCAAAACGCGAAATCCAGAGGACCGAGCAGTCCTCCAAGGAAGCCATTGCCCAGGCCGGGCGCGACCTTGTCCTGGGCCTGGAAAACAGGATCACCTCCCTTTTTGACGCGGTCATCAAGGACCAGTCAACCCAGGCCCTCCGGGGCAAGGGGCTGGAAGAGGCCGTTGCCGGCCTGGTAAAGGCCTGGGCCGCGAAAGGCCCCGCCGGGCTGGAGGTCCTTCTGCCTGTGGAGGAACTCCAAAAAATCGAAGGCTCCCTGCGGGCGAGGCTGGCCGAGGAACTAAGGAAGGGCGTTGTTTTGAAGCCGGTGCCGCGGATTGACGCGGGATTCCGCATCGGCGAATCCGGGGGTTCCGCGCATTACGATTTCACGGCGGAGGGGGTGGCGGAAATCCTCGCGGAATACCTTAACCCCAGGCTCGCCGAAATCATGAAAAGTCTTTCAAAAGGGGCGTGATCCTTGGGCGGCTATTATTATACCGTATCGTCGCTGCCGCGTCTGTCCTTCGACAGCGGCGCCACAATGGCAGAGGAGGATTTCCTCTTCCTCTGCCAAAACACGCTGGGCGGCGGCGACTGGGCCCTCGTCAAGGCGGCGCGCCTGCGCGGGCCTGCGGACACGAAAACAGGCAACAGGACGCTTGATTCCTGGTTCGCCGGGGAGCAGTCCATGCGGGCGGAGCTGGCAAAACTGCGCGCGGCAAAAAAAGGCGCCGAGACGGAAAGCTACAACCGCTACGGGGCCTACTCGCTTGGCATCGTAGAGGCCGCGCGGCAGGCTTTTGGCGAGGCATCGCCCCTTGATGCGGAAACGGCCGTGCTGCGGGCCTTGTGGGCGCTTTTGGAGGAACTGGAAACCGGGCACCTTTTCGATGTGGACAGGCTCATCGTGTATTACCTGAAAATGCAGTTGCTTGATCTGAAAAACAAACGGAACAAGGCGGCGGGGGAAAAAAATTTCTCCGCGCTGTATGGAACTATCGCAAATAAAAATCCTAGCTGGAGAGTGTGATGACTGATACAAAGGGAAAAGTTGCCGGCGTGAACGGCAATATGGTGAGCGTTGGTTTTGAAGGCACCGTCTCCATGAACGAAGTGGCTTTCATTCTTTTGGGGAACAAGAGACTCAAGGCCGAAGTTATCCGCATCCGGGGCAATACGGCGGAACTCCAGGTCTATGAAATGACCAGGGGTATCGGCATCGGCGACGTTGTGGAGTTTACCGGCGAGCTTCTTTCCGTCCGCCTGGGACCCGGCCTTTTAAGGCAAATCTACGACGGCCTGCAAAACCCCCTGCCCGAGCTTGCGGAAAAGTGCGGGTTCTTCCTCGAAAGGGGGGAGTACATCTACCCGCTTTCAAAATCCCAGCGCTGGCAGTTCTCCCCCGCGGCCAAACCCGGCGACACCGTGACGGCCGCCGACACGCTGGGCACCGTGCCGGAAGGTATTTTTGAGCACCGCATCATGGTGCCGTTCAATTTTTACGATACCTATACGGTCAAGTCGGTAAAACCCGAAGGGGAGTACACCATCGAGGAAACCATAGCGGAGCTTGCCGACTCCAGGGGCAAAGTCTGGCCCGTGACGATGAGTTTCGAGTGGCCGGTCAAACGGCCGATTTCCCATTATGTGCAAAAAATAAAACCCGCAAAACCCATGGTCACGAAGAGCCGCATCATCGACACCTTCCTGCCGGTTGCCCTGGGCGGGACCTACTGCATCCCCGGCCCCTTCGGCGCGGGCAAAACCGTTTTGCAGCAGGTAACCAGCCGCAACGCCGAAGTGGACATCGTCATCATAGCGGCCTGCGGCGAGCGCGCCGGCGAGGTCGTGGAAACCCTGAAGGAATTCCCGGAGCTGAAAGACCCGCGCACGGGCAAGTCCCTCATTGAGAGGACCATCATCATCTGCAACACCAGCTCCATGCCGGTGGCGGCCCGCGAGGCCTCGGTGTATACGGCCGTGACCCTGGCGGAATACTACCGCCAGATGGGGCTGAACATCCTGCTCCTGGCCGATTCCACATCCCGCTGGGCCCAGGCCATGCGCGAAATGTCGGGCCGCCTGGAGGAAATCCCCGGGGAGGAAGCCTTCCCCGCGTACCTCGAATCGGTCATCGCGAGCTTCTACGAGCGGGCCGGCATCGTCCAACTGAAAAACGGCAAAATCGGGTCGGTGACAATCGGCGGCACGGTAAGCCCTGCGGGCGGCAACTTCGAGGAACCCGTCACCCAGGCCACACTCAAGGTGGTGGGGGCCTTCCACGGCCTTTCCCGCGAGCGCTCCGACGCCCGCAAGTATCCGGCCATCCACCCCCTGGACAGTTGGAGCAAATACACGGGCATCATCAACAAGGAACAGACCGAATACGGCCGCCAGATCCTTTTCCGGGGGAACGATGTCGCGCAGATGATGAAGGTTGTCGGCGAGGAAGGGACCAGCACCGACGACTACATCCTGTACCAGAAAAGCGAATTCCTGGATTCCATATACCTCCAGCAGAACTCCTACGACCCCGTTGATTCCGCGGCCTCGGTGGATAGGCAGAAATATGTGTACAGCCTTATCTTCGATGTCCTTGGGGCCAGGCTCAATATCCAGACCAAGGAGGAGGCCCGCGCGTTTTTCAACGGCCTCAGGCAGAATTTCCTTGACTGGAACGGGACAAAAGAAGGCACCGACGGGTTCAAGAAACTGGAAGACGCCATTCGCAGGCAAATCGCGGACAAAAAAACCGGATTTGAGCCGGCGGCCGCTGAAATTCTGAAAAATCTGGCAAATTAGGAGCAGTATCCATGCGGAAAGTATATAGCAAAATTGAAAGCATAGCGGGAAACGTCATTTCCGTTGTCGCGGAGGACGTGCGTTACGGCGAGCTTGCGGAAATCACCTCGGCCCACGGCAAGTCCCTGGCGGAAGTCATCCGCCTGAGCGGGAAAACCGTGTCCCTCCAGGTGTATTCGGGTACCCGGGGCGTTTCCACGGGCGACGAGATCCGCTTCCTGGGCCATCCCATGCAGGTTTCCTTTTCTGACGACCTTCTTGGGCGCATCTTTAACGGTTCGGGCCGCCCCCGCGACAAGGGCAGCAATTTGACGGAAAACCTCATCGAAATCGGCGGGCCCTCGGTAAACCCCGCCAAGAGGATCATCCCCCGCAACATGGTGCGCACCGGCATCCCGATGATAGACCTTTTCAACACCCTGGTTGTGTCCCAGAAGCTGCCTATTTTCTCCGTGTCCGGCGAGCCCTACAACGAGCTTCTTGCCCGCATCGCCATGCAGGCGGAGGTTGACATCATTATCCTCGGCGGCATGGGCCTGAAGTACGACGACTACCTGTTTTTCAAGGAAACCCTGGAAAACGGGGGCGCGATGAGCCGCTCGATTTTCTTCGTCCACACGGCCTCGGACCCCATTGTCGAGTGCCTCCTGGTTCCCGACATTGCCCTGGCGGTTGCGGAGAAGTTCGCCCTCAAGAGCAAGCGCGTCCTGGTCCTCCTTACCGACATGACGAACTTCGCCGACGCCATGAAGGAAATCGCCATCACCCAGGAGCAGGTTCCCTCCAACCGAGGCTATCCCGGCGACCTCTACAGCCAGCTTGCGTCCCGCTACGAGAAGGCGGTTGACTTCGAGGGCGCGGGTTCCATCACGGTGCTGGGCGTCACCACGATGCCTGGCGACGATGTGACGCACCCCGTGCCCGACAACACGGGCTACATCACCGAGGGCCAGTATTACCTGCGCGGCGGACGCATTGAGCCTTTCGGCTCCCTGTCGCGCCTCAAACAACTGGTCAACAAGGACACCCGCGAGGACCACCGCGCCCTGATGGACGGCATGATCAAGCTCTACGCGGCATACAAGGAATCCCTCGAAAAAAAATCGATGGGTTTCCGCATGTCCGACTGGGACAACAAACTGCTGAAATACGGGGAGCTGTTTGAAAGGGGGATGATGGACCTTTCCGTCAATATCCCGCTCGAACAGGCCCTGGACAACGGCTGGAAGATTTTCGCCGAGTGTTTCACCAAAGACGAGACAAACATGAGGTCGGAGCTTATCAGCAAGTTCTGGCCGGATAAATAATCCTAAGGAAACGCCATGCCCGCGATTAAGTTCACGAAGAACGAGCTGAAAAAACAGAAAGACGCCTTAAAGCGCTTCGAGCGGTACCTGCCGACCCTGCAACTGAAAAAGCAGCAGTTGCAGATGGTCATCAGGACCGTGGAGCAGCAGGAACGGGAAAAGCGGACGGCCCGCGAAGAAGTCCGGGGGGGGATTGACTCCTGGATCGAGCTTTTTGGCGAAGAGCAGGATATCGTCGGCCTGGTGAAAATCGCCAGGCTTGAAACTGAAACCGGGAACATCGCGGGCGTGGACATTCCCGTTTTCAAGTCCATCGCCTACGAGGACATTGCATACGACCTTTTTGAAACGCCCCTGTGGCTTGACGCCGGCATCGCGGCGATGAAAAACCTTATCGCCCTTGAGACGGAACTGGGGATACTCCAGGAGCAGGTGAAGCTTTTGAACCAGGAACTGCGGATAACCAGCCAGCGGGTGAACCTTTTCGAGAAGGTGAAGATTCCCGAAACCAAGGACAACATCAGGAAGATCCGCATTTATTTGGGCGACCAGCAGACGGCGGCGGTTGTGCGGGGAAAGATCGCCAAAAAGAAAGTAGTGGAGAAGGCCTCATGATAGTACCAATGAAAAAGGTTTCGCTTGTCATGCTTGAATCGCGCCGCCGGGAGGCCATCGAGGGGCTGCGGAAGGCGGGCGTCCTGCATGTGCAGGGCGCGGGGAAATCCAGCCTGGAGCTTGAGACGGTGCGGGAAAACATCTCCCTCGTGGAACGCGCGCTTGCCGCGTTTCCCCCAGAGAAAAAAAAGGAGGCCGCCCGCGCCTGTTCTTCTGAGGACCCCCTGAAACTGGCGGCGGCAATCGCGGAGCTTGCCGAACAGCGCAGGGTCCTCCGCGAGGAGGCCGACAGAATCGCCCGCGAAATCGACAGGTATGAACCCTGGGGGGACTTTGACCCCGAAACGCTGGCAGTGCTTTCGGCGCGCGGCGTTTTCGCGCGCATGTATGAAATCGGGAAAAAGGACCTCAAAAAATTCGCGTTTCCCGGCCTTTCCTACACGGTTTTCGCGGACAAGGAAAAAACCGGCATCCTGGCGCTTGCGCGAGACGCGGCGGCCTTTCCATCGGGCTTTGAATCCATACCCCTGCCCGCGAAAAGCCTTTCCCGGCTCAGGGAAACCCTCGCGGAAAAACAGGAGGGCGCGCAATCCCTGAGCCGCCAAATAGACGGCTACGGCCCCTGCCAGGACGCGCTGCGGGCCGAGGCAGGGAGGCTGCGCGTCCGCGCGGAGTTCGAGCAGACGGCGGCCGACCTTGTTCCTGCGGAGGAAAAACTCGCGTACCTCCAGGGTTTCGTCCCTGAAACCAAGACCGGCGACTTACAGGCGGCGGCCGCGAAGGAAGGCTGGGCGCTTTTGATAGACGATCCTACGGAGGACGACGTTGTTCCGACGCTCCTCCAAAACCCCAAACCCGTGCGACTTATCAAGCCGGTCATGGATTTTCTGGGGCTTGTCCCCGGCTACCGGGAAAGGGACATCAGCTTTTTCTTTATCCTGTTTTTCAGCGTTTTCGTGGCCATGATTATCGGGGACGCGGGCTACGCCCTGCTGTTCCTTTCGGCTTCGATTTTCTTCGGCCTGAAGACCCGCAAAAAACTCGGGTATATGCCCGACGCCTTCATCCTCTTTATCGTGATGGGCCTGTGTACCTTTATCTGGGGCGCGGTGAGCTGCAACTACTTCGGGATCGGCAAGGCCCTCAAGGAGGGCGCGGGCATTGATATTACACAGCTAAAGCCTTTCTCCCTTGTGTATATCCCCTGGCTTTCGGAGCAGAAAAACGTCCAGCTTGTCTGTTTTGTCCTGGCGCTGGTCCATCTGTGCATAGCGCGGACCTGGAATTTCTTCCACGATCTCCGCCAGACGCCTAGGATAAAAGCCCTTGTCCACCTGGGATATCTGGGCCTGCTTCTGGGGCTTTTTACCGTTGTCCTGAATATGCTTATCGACAAGGTCAAATTCCCCATTCCCCCCTGGGCCTACATCGCGATTGGGATGGGCTATGTTTTTGTGTTGCTTTTTTCCCAGCAGGAGGGGAATTTCCTGAAAGGCCTCTTGATGGGGCTTGCCCAGTTTATTCCGACGACGCTGGGCTGCATTTCGGTTTTCGCCGATATTATTTCATACGTCCGGCTTTTCGCCGTGGGCCTCGCGGGGCTGGCGATTGCCGAAAGTTTCAACAATATGGCTCAGGGGATCATGTCCGCGGGGGGCGCGTTCATTGTGCCCGGAATCCTCGTTATCATTTTGGGCCATACCCTGAATATGGGTATGTGCGTCCTGTCGGTTGTCGTTCATGGTGTACGCTTGAATGTGCTGGAATTCTCGAACCATCTGGGGCTGGAGTGGAGCGGTTTCGCTTACAGTCCCTTCAGGGAAAAAGAAGAAAACGCACAGGCAAGTTGACGTATAGAATTATATATTTGAACAAGGAGAATATGGTATGCAAAATGCTGGTTTGATTGGTCTGGCGGCTTTTATGGCGCTTGGCGCGGTGGGATCGGGAATAGGTGTCGGGGTGGCGGGTTCGTCCGCCATCGGTGCGTGGAAGAAGTGTTATATTCAAAACAGGCCGGCGCCCTTTCTCCTTTTTTCCTTCGTCGGCGCTCCCATGACCCAGACTATCTACGGCCTTATTCTGATGAATCAGTATAGCGCGATGGTTACCGCGCTGGATTCCGCCATCATTCTTGGCGCCGGTGTTTTTGGCGGAATCGCGATGGGCGTTTCCGCGTGGTTTCAGGGAGTCGCGGGGGCCGCAGCCTCCGATGCTTTCGCCGAAACGGGGAAAGGCTTTGCCAACTACATCCTCGTTGTCGGTCTCGTGGAAACCGTTGCCCTTTTCGTCATGGTCTTCCTGATGCTTCTTTTGAACACCATGACCGCCGCCTGAAAAGAAAACGGATAACCGTTTCCCGCGTTGCTTTGCGCGGGAGGCGGTTTTTTTGTGCTTGAGAAAGGGCCAGCGCGCGCCATGCAGACAAAAACCGTCCTGGTAGGCTCCCTGCCGGTGGGCGGGAATTCCCCTCTTAGCATCCAGTCGATGTGGAAGAAGCCCCTTTCCGGGCTTACGGAGGAGCTTGTGGCCGAGGTGGGCGGCCTTGCCTCCCTGGGCTGCGACATCCTGCGTTTCGCGGTTCCCGACATGGGGAGCGCCGAAGTCCTGGGCGGCTTGGCGCGGCGGGTGGCCATTCCCCTTGTGGCGGACATCCACTTTGACCACAAACTGGCGCTGCGCTGCATGGATTTCCCCATCGCGAAGATACGCATCAACCCGGGCAACATAGGCGCGAGGTGGAAGGTGGAGGAAGTCGTCCGCAAGGCTTTGGATAAAAACATCCCCATCCGGGTGGGGGTGAACCACGGCTCGCTTCCAAAGCATCTGGCGGATGAGGCGGACAGCGCCGCGGCGATGGTGAAGGCGGCGGAGGAAGAAATCGAGGTGCTGGAAAGCCTGGGCTTTGGGAACATCGTCATATCGCTGAAATCCTCCGACACGGAAAGCACCGTGGCCGCCAACAGGCTTTTCGCGCGGCGCTTCGCCTATCCGCTTCATATAGGTGTCACCGAGGCGGGCCCCCTTATTCCGGGCGTCGTGCGCAGCACGCTGGCCTTTTCCAGCCTGCTCGCGGAGGGCATAGGAAACACGCTGAGGGTTTCCCTGTCGGACACGAGCGAGGCGGAGGTGCTTACCGCGCGGGAAATACTTTCCGCCCTGGGCCTGCGGAAAAAAGGCATACGGCTGGTAAGCTGCCCCAGGTGCGGGCGCGCGGGCTTTGACGTGCACGGCTTTCTTGCGAAAACCCAAAGGCGGCTTATGGCTTTGGACAAAAACCTGACGGTCGCGGTTATGGGCTGCGTGGTGAATGGCCCCGGCGAGGCGCGGCACGCCGACTTGGGCATAACGGGCGCGGGGAACAAGGCCATGATCTTCCGGCGCGGGCAGATGGTCCGCAGCCTGCCGGAGGAGGAGGCCATCGAGTTTTTTTTCGCGGAACTGGATGGGATGTAGCGGCCATTACTCCTGTGGTTTTGAACCGTTCCTTTTCAGTGCGATCTTCTTTCTGATCCAGGGAAGAACAAAGGGGTAGAACAGCGATAACAGCGCGATGATGATCAACGCGCAGGAAATCGGTCTTTTAAAGAAAACAAGCGGGTCTCCGTTTGATAGCACAAGACTTCTTCGTAAATTTTCCTCCGCAGGACGCCCCAAAATCATGCCTAGGATGATTGGGGGTATGGAAAAATCCAGTTTCAGGATAAAGAAACCTACGACCCCGGCGACAATCATCAGGATAATGTCGTTCATGTCATGATTCATGGCGTACGTCCCGACAAAACAGAAGACGAAAATCATCGGTGTCATAATGGTTTTGGGAATTTGTATGATTTTTGCGAACATCCGTATGCCCGCGAAACCGAAAAAACCCATCATGATGTTCGCGGCAAACAGTCCGAAAATGATGGTGTAAACCTTTGCTGTTTGTTCGGTAAAAAGAAGCGGTCCGGGAATAAGGCCCTGCATCATGAAAGCGCCAAGCATAATGGCGGTTCCCGAATCGCCGGGAATGCCGAGGGTAAGCAGGGGAATTAAAGCGCCGCCTGATACCGCGTTGTTTGCGGATTCGGGCGCGACGATGCCATCAATGGCACCGTCGCCGAATTTTTCGGGGTGTTTTGACCAGCGTTTGGCTTCGTTGTACCCAAGCCAGGACGCGATATCGCCGCCTGTTCCCGGAATTGCCCCGATAATGGTACCGATGATACTGGATCGGATAACGGTGGGGAATGTCACTTTTATATCCGCAAAAGAGGGAAGAAGCCCCTTGAGGTTTACGTTGGCTGCCTTCTGGCCTTTTTTTCCGAATTCTTCTTCAACGCTTATAAGGCCCTGGGAAAAGGCGAATAACCCTATGAGTACGGGAATAAATGAGATTCCGCCGCCCAGAAAAACGGTGTCGAAGGTAAAGCGGTATATTCCTGAAATGGAATCGACGCCTATTGTGGCAAGCAGCAGCCCCAGACACGCGCCCAGCATGCTTTTTATAACGTTTTTTCCCGAAAGGCCGGTGACAATGCTGATTCCGAAAACCATTAATCCGAAATATTCGGCGGGGCTGAATTTGAGCGCGATTTTTGCCAGCATGGGCGCTGTCCACAGAAGCATAATCGCGGAGAAAATGCCGCCAAAAGTGGAGGCGTAGGTCGAAAGTCCCAGGGCGCGGCTGGCTTGGCCGTATTTTACCGCGAGTGGATATCCATCAAGGCAGGTTGCCGCGGAATTTGCCGTTCCCGGAGTATTTAAAAGGCAGGCGGTAATCGATCCCCCGTAAATGGCACCGCAGAAAATACCGAGCATCATGAGGATGCCGCCTTCGCCTTTTAACGTGAAGGTTATGGGGAGCATGATTGTCAGGCCCATGACCGAGGACAGGCCGGGCATGACCCCCACAAAAATTCCGCACAAAGTTCCTCCGGCAATTATAGACATATAGAGAGGATTGAATAGATTGGAAAAGGCGGTTATTACGTTTTCCATAGAAAGGCCTCCTTGCTATCCGAATCTTCCTTCTTACTTACATGAAAAAGGGTCGGGGTAACATCAGTTTTAGCAGGTAGTCGAAAATCACATATATTCCCGCCGTGATTCCGACACTTGACCAGAATATCCATGATTTCTTTTTTTCGCCCATGACGAGCATGACGGCAATAATAAACAAAAACGAGGAGAATAGAAACCCTAGAATGGGGAGCGCGATGCCGAAGGCGATTAATATGCCGAAAAGGGCAAAAACCCTTTTTATTCCCCCGCTTTTAAAATTTATTGGCGAGGGGGAATCGGATTTTGAGAAAATCGTTTGAATAGACAGTAAAACGGTAAAAATGAGCAGCACAACCGCGATGAATCTGGGCCAGTACGCGGCGCCCAGCGTGCCGAAAACCTCATCGGGCATGTCCTGTGTTTGGTAAAAAACCCCGCCCGCGATAAGGAGCATGATGATGATAAGAATGATGTTGCACCGTTTCAAGATTATCCTCCATAACAGGTTGCATGGGCGGGAGACAATCCTGGTACAGGATTGTCTCCCGCCCGGAAAAGGCGCGTGAAAAACCGCCCTCGGTGATTTCCATAACGGCCCGCCGCGGGGCGGCTTTTTATGCCTTGTGGACCGGGTGGTGCGCCTTTGGGAAACCAGCCCCGCCACCCTGGGCGCGCCAGGGGCTGGTCGCAATTCTGAAGACAGAATTGCTGCTCGCCCATGCAACCTGGATTGGAGGGGCGCGAAGCGGTCCGGCCGCGAATGCGGCCGGACGGAACCCCCGGAAAGCCCGGCTGGTCACTCGCTTCGCTCGTTGCTCGCCCATGCATCCTGGGTTTTTGGCGCGGAGCGCCAAAAAGGCGCCCGGAAAATTCTATTTGGTGACCTTCATGTCTTTGCATATTTCAGCGTAAAGATCGTACTGGCCCTTGATGAAGGCGGCCATGTCTTTGGAATCGATGGGCGCTACGTCCTGGTTCAGATTTGCCACGATTTTTTTGTATTCGGGCTTGGCCCTTGCCTTGTCAAAAACGCCTTCCAGGTATTTTATGATTTCGGGGGGCGTGCCTTTGGGCACCGCGACAAAACCCCAGGCGACAAACTTGTTGTCGAAATCGGGATAGTATTCCTTGGCAACGGGGGTATCCGGCCACAGGCCCGACCTTTTATCGCTGAACATCGTAAGCAGCCGTATGTTGCCGGCTTTTATTTGGCTTAACGCGGGCGTTGCCTGACTTACGCTGGCTTCAATGTCGCCGGCCACGATGGCAACGGCGCAGTCCGCCGAACTGTTGTAGGGGACGTATTTGAAACTTACGCCGAAATGTTTTTCTATCGCGGAAGTCAGTATCTGGGGGGTGCCGCCCAGCCCGGAATGCCCCATGGTAACCTGCCCTGGATGGGCTTTGGCGTACTCGATGAATTCCTTGAAGGTTTTATAGTTTGGGCTATTGCCTGTGATAAGCCCGTAGGGATCGTAGAACGCGCAGCCTACGGGAATCCAGTCGTCTATCGAAATTTTTGTTCTTCCGATTGCATAGTTGATGGCTATATCGATATTCGCCGCCATCAGCGTGTAGCCGTCGGGTTTTGCCTGCAAAAACTTGTTGAAGCCGATAAGCCCTGCGTCTCCGACGACATTGGATACAACGAAATTGACTCCTTTGGGGAGTTCCGAACTTGCCGCCTCAAAAAGGCCTCGCGTTCCTAAATCGGTGGAACCACCCGCGGAATATCCCACAATCGCTTCGATATTGCGTGCGGGGTATTCCCCGCCGCCTCCGGCGAAAAGCCCGCCCGCCAGTACCGCGAGTGTGACGGCAAGGCACACAATCTTTTTCATGCAATCCTCCATATTGTTAATATCACATTATCATACAATGCAGCCCTATTTTATATCTGTTTTTTTTTCTTGTCAAGCAATTATCTTGACAGCGATTATCTTGCGATTTGTCTTTTGATTTGCGAAGCGGCCAGCCCCTGGGCCGCGCCAGGGGCTGGTCGCAATTCTGAAGACAGAATTGCTGCTCGCCCATGCAACCTGGATTGAAGCGGAAACCCCGCAGCGCGCCAGGGATTGGTGGGGCGCGACGCGGTCCGGCCGCGAATGCGGCGGGACGGAACCCCCGGAAAGCCCGGTTTTTTTTGCTTGGCAAAAAAAAGGCGCCCAAAATCTTTTCCTGGCACCCTGTTCCCCACACGCCACTCTTTACGGCTTCTTTGGCTTTGAGCTTTTTTTTTTCGGCGGGCTGTGGTAGAATGGGTGTATCTACGCGCGGGGAGGATGGGGGATGCGAGTGCGGTTGGTGTGCGGGGGAAAATTGCTTGCGGGGAAACTGGCGGCGGTTTTGGGGTTTGTTTTTCTTTTGTGCGGCGGGCGGGTTTTCGGCGAGGAGGGGCCGGTTCCTCCTGAATGGTTTTTCTACCGGAAGAGCCTTGAGGCGTTCCGCGCGGATGATTTCGGCGAGGCGATGAGGCAACTGAAGAGCCTGGAGGAGGCTTACGGGGCGAGCGCGGATTCGCTTCATGTGCGGGCGCGTGTTTACGAGCAGGAGGGGGAGGCGGACCTGGCGGAGAAGTATTATTTGGCGGCGCTGGAGAAGGGGGGCTTTGGGATTCCCGATGAGAAATACGCTGTTTGCTACCGGCTGGCGAATCTGTATTACCAGCGGAAGAGTTACAAAAAATACGAGGATGTTTTGCTGGGGATCGCGCAGGGGCAGGGGCTGTACGCGGAGCCCCGCTACGCGCGTATGCGGGATTCGTATATCACGGTTTTGCTGAGGGACGGGTTTGACGCGCTTGCGCTTTTGTACCGCGTGCCTTTTGATTTCGCCCAGGAGGCGCACAGGGAGTTGGGTGTTTTTTATTGCAGGATGGGGCGGGAAACGCAGGCGCTGCTGCATTTGGCTTTCGCGAATCTTGCGGTGGTTTCGACGCTTGCCGACGAGCTGGGGCGCCTTGATCCGGATTACACGTTTACGACTTTGGGGGACGCCCTGGAAAGGATCGGCAGGCGCCCCGAGTTAGGGGATTTTCTTTTGCGTTGCGATTTCTACCGGGGTTTGTATTTTTTGGCTGCGGGGCTGTATGCGCAGAGCCGCGCGCGGGATGCCCGCCTGATTTGGGGGCTTGTGGCCGAGCACGGCGCGGGGGTTTGGAAAACGCGGAGCCGCAACCAGCTTCTTGCGCCGAAGGCCGAACCTCTTATAACATACTAAACCAGTATGGACAAAATCATTATTCGGGGAGCGCGGGAACACAATCTGAAAAACATAGACCTTGATCTTCCGCGGGGGGGGCTTATTGTTGTTTCGGGTTTGAGCGGTTCGGGCAAGTCTTCCCTCGCTTTTGATACGATTTTCGCGGAGGGGCAGAGGCGTTATGTGGAATCCCTTTCCTCCTACGCGCGGCAGTTTCTGGATAGGCTGGAAAAGCCCGATGTGGATTATATCGAGGGTCTGTCGCCCGCGATTTCCATTGAGCAGAAGACGACCCACCGCAATCCGCGTTCCACGGTGGGGACCGTCACGGAGATTTACGACTACCTGCGTCTTCTGTTCGCGCGGCTGGGCGTTCCCCACTGCCCGGTGTGCGGGAAGCCCGTGCGCGGGCAGTCTGCCAGCCAGATTATCGATGCCATCCTGTCCTACCCCGCGGATACGCGCGTGATGATTTTGGCGCCTGTCGTCATGGGCAGGAAGGGCGAGCACGCGAAAATCCTTGCCGACGCGGCGAAGGCGGGTTTTGTGCGGGCGCGCGTCGATGGGGTTCTGGTGGGTCTTGGGGAAAACGGCGCGCCTTTGGATAAAAACAAGAAACACCGGATCGAGATCGTGGTGGACAGGCTGAGTGTGGGCGGGGAGAACAGGGGGCGCGTTGCCGAGTCGGTGGAGACCGCTTTGGGGGTTTCGGGGGGCAGCCTTATTGCCGCGCGCGTGGGCGCTCCGGGCGGGGAGGAGTTTTTTTCCAGCACGAACGCCTGCCCTGACTGCGGTGTCAGCCTGCCGGAGCTTCAGCCCCGGCTTTTTTCGTTTAACAATCCCTACGGCGCGTGCCCCGCCTGCAGCGGACTTGGGATAACGCTTGAGTTTGATCCGGATCTTCTTGTGCCGAACAAGGATCTGTCTTTTAACGAGGGCGGCATTGCCGCTTACAATCCCGATGCGCAGTGGTACAGGAGCAAGTTCCTTGCGCTGGCGAAGCATCTGGGGTTCAGCCTGGACACGCCCCTTGGGGAGCTGCCCGAGGGGGTGTACAAGGCCATCCTGTACGGCACGCGGGAAAAGATGCCTGTTTCCTACACGAACAGGGAAGGCACGGGCGGGTTCCAGTACAGCGCGGCGTTTCCTGGCGTTTTGGAGGAGCTTCGCCGCAGGTACCTGGAAACGACTTCGGAGGGCGTCAAGGAGTGGCTGGAGCGTTTTATGTCGCAGAGGCCCTGCGGCGAATGCGGGGGGAGGCGTTTGAAAAGGGAGAGCCTGGCGGTGAGCCTTGGGGGGAAAAATATTTTTGAGGCTTCGTGTTTTTCCGTGGGCGAGGCTCTGGATTTTTTTGGCGGTTTGAAGCTTTCGCAGACGGAGGGGCTGGTGGCGAGGCAGATACTCAAGGAGATACTGGGCAGGCTTTCGTTTCTGAAAGACGTGGGCCTCGAATATCTTACGCTGGAACGCAAGGCCTCGACGCTTTCCGGCGGGGAGGCCCAGCGCATACGGCTTGCGACGCAGATAGGGTCCTCCCTTACGGGGGTGCTGTACATCCTTGACGAGCCGACTATCGGCTTGCACCAGAGGGACAACGAAAGGCTTATCGAAACGCTGAAAACGCTTCGGGATATCGGCAATACGCTGATTGTCGTCGAGCATGACGAGCAGACCCTGCGCTGCGCGGACTACATCGTGGACCTGGGGCCCGGCGCGGGCGTCCACGGCGGGTATGTTGTGGCGAAGGGGACTTTGCAGGAAATCCTGAAAAACAAAAAGAGCCTTACCGCGCGGTTTTTGAACAAAAGCATTGCCATTGACCCGCGTCCCGAAAAGCGGGAGGGCAGCGGCCTTTTCCTGGAAGTCCGCGGCGCTTCGGAGAACAACCTGAAAGGCCTTGATGTGGCCTTTCCTTTGGGGAAGTTCGTCGTCATAACGGGGGTGTCCGGTTCCGGCAAGTCCTCGCTTTTGTCGGATATTCTGTATCCCGCGCTGGCCAACCGGCTGAATGGGGCCAGCCTGCCGCAGGGGAAGTTCGCGGGGCTGGAGGGCTGGGAGAACCTGGACAAGGTGATCAATATCGATCAGGGTCCCATTGGAAGGACGCCGAGGTCCAATCCCGCCACATATGTGGATTTTTTTACGTTTATCCGCGGGCTGTTTGCCGCGCTTCCCGAATCGAAGGCGCGGGGCTACCGCAGCGGGCGCTTCTCCTTCAATGTGCCTGGCGGCAGGTGCGAGAACTGCCGCGGCGACGGGACGATACGGATAGAGATGCACTTCCTGCCGGATGTGTATGTGACTTGCGATGTCTGCAAGGGAAAGCGATTCAACCGCGAGACCCTCGATATACGCTACAAAGGAAAGAACATCCATGATATACTGGAGATGACGGTTGAGGAGGGCCTGGATTTTTTCAGGGCCGTTCCCCGTATCGCCGCGAAGCTGGAAACCCTGGGCGCCGTGGGTCTGGGCTATATCCAATTGGGGCAGTCGGCGCTGACTTTTTCCGGCGGCGAGGCCCAGAGGATAAAGCTGGCCCTTGAGTTGTCGAAAAAAAGCACGGGCAGGACTTTCTATATTCTTGACGAGCCGACAACGGGGCTGCATTTCGCGGATGTCAAGGTGCTGCTTGATGTTTTGCAGAAGCTGGTGGACCGCGGGAATACGATGGTATTGATTGAACACAATCTTGACGTGATAAAACAGGCCGACTGGGTTATCGATCTGGGCCCCGAGGGGGGAAACCGGGGAGGGGAGATCATTGCCCAGGGTCTTCCCCGGGATATCGCAAAAAACCCCCGTTCGTATACGGGGAAATTCCTGCGCGAAGTAATGTAGGGGTTCTTGCGGTGAGGCAGGGGTTTGCGGGGTGCGCGCTTGCGGTTTTGCTTGTTCTTGCTCTGCCGCAGGCCCCGGCGCAGGAGCAGGAAACGGCGGAGGCGGGACAGGCAGCGGCAGCTCCCGCCGAGGAGGAAAAGGCCCCGCCTAAGCCCAAAGGCTCCGCCCTTCAAAGGGAAGTCCTTCCCATGGATATAAAAACCTCCTCCTTCACGGACCTGGCGCTTTGGTGTTCCAGGCTGGGCCTTTCCTCCCAAGGCGACAGGAGGGCCCTTGAAAACCGCCTGTATGAATATTACGGGGTGCAGGCCCCCCTGGCGATTTCGGACGAAGCATCGGAAATAACGATTGAGAGCTCCCAGCGGACGGAGTATTTTTCCCTGGAGGAATTCAAGGAGGATTATGTCCGGCTTGACGGCGGGGTGTTTATGAAGATGAGCGACAAGAAGAAAGGCCACACCTACACCATCAAGGCAGATTCGATACTTTATAACCAGACCCTGAAGCTTCTGAGCGCGAACGGCCATGTGGAGTACAGCATCACGGGCGGCGGGCGGGACGAAAGCTTTACCGGCGAAAGCCTTACTATGAACATCGACACCTGGGAGGGTTATTTTTTTGACGGGACCACCTTCCGGGATCGCACGGTGGAGGAGACTCCCCTGACGTTCCGCATCCAGGGGGAATTCGTGTCCCGCTCTTCCTCGGATTTTGTTATCATGGAAAACGCGACCATTACCTCCTCCCCGAGGATTCCCGCGAACTACCATATACAGGCCAACAAGATATGGATACTCGACAAGGGGGAATTCGGTTTGAGCGGGGCGACCCTGAATGTCGGGCACATACCCGTATTTTATTTTCCCTTTTTTTTCTATCCCGGCGACGAGGTCATATTCCATCCCGTTTTCGGGCAGCGGACCCGGGAAGGGACATTCATGCAGACGACGACCTACTTTCTTGGCAACAGGAAAAACACGGCGTTCCCCTTCGCTTTTCTGAATGTTGCCGACGAGGGCGACAACGACAAGCTCAAGGAGAGGCACGGCATGTTCCTGCACGATACCGATGAGAAACTACAGACGGGCGAGAACACTTACCTGAAAGCAATCTTCGACGTGTATTCAAATCTGGGCGCCTACGCGGGCTTGGGCGGGGATATCAGCGGGATGTTTCCCGGCCTCACCACGCTGACCTTCACCGTGGGGCTAGGCTGGAGCCGCAACCTCTATTCCGATTCGAACAGCTCGACAACGATTCCGGGGTATGCGGGATCCTACACCCCCCATTTCCAAAACACGGACGGAAGCCTTGAAACGCACTGGCACCGTTCCATACTGGGGACGACCGAAGTGCCGTTCCGCTATGGCGGGACGACAAAGCTCTCCTTTTCCCTCAACCGGCTGAACTTCAACTTCCTTATGGAGATGTATTCCGACCCGTATATCGAGGAAGACTTTTACGACCGGGCGGAACAGATGGACTGGTCAAAGATTTTTGACGGCTTCACGGACAAGGAAGAGGATACCGAAACCGTTCCGCTCAAGGACCGCTTAAGCTGGCAGCTCGACGGAAGCTACTCGCCCGATGTGTCCTTCCTGTCGCCGTACCTCAGCAGTTTTTCGCTTTCCCGGTTTCTGGTTTCCATGGACTGGAGGAACAAGGAGAGCCCTTCGGCAAGCCTGCCCGTTTATGCCCGGAACGTTGATCCGACGCGGCGGTTTTATTACCCCGATTCCGTCACGGTTCCCGAGCTGAGTTTTCAGTTCGGGGGAACCATTCTGTCCTCCGATGAGAGGAACGCTTCGGCCGCTGCGCCGAGTTCCGCCGGGGGAGGCCTGGATTCTTCCGGCGATGAAGCGGGGGCGGCCGGCCTGGTACGCCCTCCCTGGGAAGAGGAGGAAAAGCAGGCTGCGGAAAAGAAAACGGAGGAGGAGGCGCAGTCAGGCGATTCCCTGCGGCTTCCGGAACTCCGCAAAGACATAGCGGTTTCCCTTTTTCCCGCTCCCTTCGGGTACACTATCGGCTACAGCCTGAATCCCAGAATCAGCTACCAGATGCGGACAAACGCGCGGGACTGGAATCTGGCCAACGACGTGCGCTACGATTTTGCCTATTCGACGGCGAGCCTGCAAAACTCGCTCCAGCTTTCCTATTCGTTCCGCTTGTACGAAACGCTTCTGCAAATGTCGGGCACCACGGGCCTGTCCACGCAGTACCAGAATATCGATATTTATGACGAGACCTTGAGCCAGGCGGAAAAAGACAATCTTATCCTGCAGGCCTACAGGTACTCGTCCCTCAACCTGACGAACGGTCTTGATTTCACGACATATCCTTTTGCCCAGACCGATTTGTTCAGGTCAACGAATTTCCGCTACAATATCGGAACGCTTCTGTACCGGAAAACCTTTGATCCCGCGGGAACCGTAAACGATCCCCAATACCGGGATGAGTATTTCAAACCGACAAAAGAGTACATCACCTCAAACAGCCTCAATATGGACGCCTCGGTGGAAACCCTGCCGTTTACGCCGCGCGTGCAGCTTGCGTATGTCCTGCCTCCCCTGGACAAATCGTTTGCCGCCACCTCGATACTTACAACCGGCCCCCTTGTCAGCACCGCGGTTTTCCAGACCCGCATGGTTGAGGACAAATGGGTGAATCAGCCCTTCTCCCTGGACGAGCAGCTCAGAATCGCGGATCAGGTTTCCCTGCGGGCGACGTATCTGTATGATTACGAGGAAGACACGCATTACTCCTTTGTCAGCAACCTTCAGCTTTTTTTCCTGACGGCATCCTACCAACTGCGGTATACGGAGCCCTACACCTTCGACGGACCCACGAGCGGCTGGATCATCGAACCTGAAAAAGAATTCATCCCTTCCAACGCGAGCTTCGGCGTGAACTACAATTTTGAATCCGAGCCTATGTGGAAAAACCGCATCAAATTTGGCCTCGGCGTTACCTCCTCCTGGAATGTCGACCTTATCCGTTTTACCGAATCCTCTTTAAGTTTTGGCTACACGCTGAGTTTTTCGGTCTACCGCATGATTGACGTGAAATTCTCCGCCCAGTCAAGCAACAACATGACATACACCTATTTCCCGTCTTACGCGGACAGAATCGGCATTGAGCGCCGCGATCCCCTCGTAGACCTCATAAAGTCTTTTAATTTTTTCAAGACCGACGACAGGTATGAGTCGTATTTCAAACTCGCCTCGATTTCCCTTGAGTTTGTCCACCACCTGGACGACTGGGATTTGAGTTTTTCCTACACGGGCAAACCGGAAATGCTTACCATGGCCGACGGCACCCGCCAGTTTACCTGGGAATCCCTTCTTGGAATCTACCTGCGCTGGGTCCCCATCCCGCAGATCAAACGCGAATTCGAGTATTAGACACTGTTGGCAAAGCCGCGGAACACAGGAATTTAACCACGGACAGACACGGACAGCAGAGACAAAAAGGGAATTTCAAGACAAAAGCCTGTGGGGTCACTGCGGGCAGTGGTTGATTTTTCCGAATGAGAGCTTATCCTTAAATAACGCATAGCACACAAAGGCAAAAATTTACCACGGACAACACGGACTGCGCACGCCGAAATAAACGCACGCCCATCAGGGCGTGTCTTTGCCCACCCGGC
>JAISXE010000382.1 GCA_031270615.1 Spirochaetia bacterium | reverse complement strand
GCGCCAAAAATGCGCGCATATTTTCTTAACTTGTTGACAGTGATATTTTCCGGGTGGTCGGTGTTTTTCTGTATTCTTCTGCGTAAGGTGAGTTACTTACTTACTCCCCACTTAAAACTTCTCATTTCTCATTCAGCCGCGCCAGGCGTTTCTGGTCGAGTTGGATGCTGAGGTTTTTTTCGTGGGTGGGCAGCACGGTCGCGGTTTTTTCGCCCTTTGCCCGCCGCAGGTGTTTCGCCTGGGTGTAGTACAGCTCCGCGCGGCCAGCAGCGCGCGCCTTGCTGTAGAAGACCGCCAGGTTTCCCGCGTCGAGGAGGGTGTCAAGCGGCACGCTTTTGCCGGGCAGGCATTTCACGAACACATAGGCACCAGGGACATCGCGGGTATGCAGCCACCAGTCGTTGCCCCGCACATGGCGGCGCAGAAGCTCGTCGTTTTCCGAGGCGGTCCTGCCTACAAGGATGCAAAAGCCCCCCGATTCGAAGCGCAGCCCGGGGGCGGGGTTTTTCTCCTTTTCGGCGGGGCGGGGCGCGTTTTTCCCTGCCTCGGCTTCCAGGATCCCCAGGTCCCCCTCAAGCAGGAGGCGTTCCCGCCGCTGCCCCAGCCTGTCCAGGGAGCGCCGGAGGTTTTCGATTTCCTCCTCCACGATGCCGATCCCGCTTTTCGCCTTTTTGTATTTCTGGTACAGGGCCTGGGCGTTTCCGTAGGGGCTTAAAGCCGCCTCAAGGGGAATCTCCAGGGTCCCGCCCGTTTCATAGTCGCGCGCCCCGAACCAGGGCTCGCCTTTTTTGATCGCGTGCAGGTTCTGCATAAGGAGGTCGCCCGCTTTTTTGTACTGCAAAGGGTTCGCGTAGGTTTCCCGGCGTTTTTCCAGCCCCGCGAGGGCCGCGTGGATTTTCGCCTCCCGCGTGGAAAAATCCCTCTCGATGCGGGCAAGAAGCCTTGCGCGTTTTTCCGCGTCCTCCCTGCGGAAGTACTCCGCCTCGATAAAATCGGAAAAACCCGCCGTGGCCGGGTAGGGGCGGATTTCAAAGTCTTTCGCGGGTTTTTGCCCGTCTGGCTGCGGGCAGTAGCGCCCGCCTGTTTCCTCCCCCCGGCCCGGGCGGCGGTAGTAGGCGTCGAGGATAAGGCCGTCCGGGTCCGTCGCGATGATGTTCGAGGCCGCGCCCCAAAGGCGGAACCACAGCAGGGTCGTCTCGCCCGCCCTGCCCACAGCCAGGCAAAAAAGGCGGTCGCCCGGCACCTGCCGCGCGGCCAGTATTTTCCCCCCGCGCACGCGCGCGCGAAGGAATTCCGCGAACCTCTGCGTCACCTTGGGGTAGGAAAGTTTTCTGGTGAGGCGGTGGATCCGCGAGGATCCGGCAGCCAGGTTCGCGTACAGGCCGAAAGCCCCGCCGGGCCGGAACAGTTCCAGCACCAGGCTGTGGAAATCCGGCTGGCGCACCCCCTGGATGCGGCAGCCCTCAAGGGAAAGCTCGTCGAGGACCTTCCCGATTTCCTTCCAGTTAAGCGCCATGTCGATAGTGCTATTTCAAAAGGTTCCCGGCCGCGTCCAAAAAGGCGTCCGCGTCCTGCTTGGAAAAAAACACGAGCCTGATTTCCTTCAGCCCCGGCGTTCCCTCAAAATATTCCTTCAGGAGGCCCGCCACGATCCCCGCCGCCCTGTCCCGGGGAAAGCCGTAGATGCCGGTCGATATGGCGGGAAAGGCGATGGACGAAAGGTTTTTCTCTTCCGCCAGGCGCAGGGAATTCCGGTACGCGTCCGCAAGAAGCCCGTCCTCGCCGCGGCTGCCCCCGTGCCACACGGGTCCCACGGTGTGGATGACGTGGCGGGCCTTCAGCCTGCCCCCGCCGGTGATTGCGGCCTTCCCCGTGGGAAGCCCCTCGGGCCAATCCTCCTGCCGCAGCTTTTTGCACTCGCGCAGGATCTCCGGCCCGCCCGCGCTGTGTATGGCACCGTCCACGCCGCCCCCTCCCATAAGGGAAGAGTTCGCCGCGTTGACAATGGCGTCAATCTCAAGCGCCGTGATGTCGCCCGTCTCCACGAAAAGGCGGCCGTCAAAAAAAGTCTTCATGCACGCGATTGTATGCGCTTTTTTGCGGGAGCGCAAGAGAGCCGCGGCTCAGATCAGCAATGTCAACAGGTTGGCGAAGCCCCGTGTTGGTGGCGCAAAACGGTCTGCCGCCCATGCACCCCGGGTTTTTGGCGCGGGAGCGCCAAAAAGGCGCGCATATTTTCTTAACTTGTTGACAGTGGGCTCAGATATATAATCCCAAACAATCCGGAAAGTCAGTGTTCTTAAATGCCTTTCTTCCGGCAATCCGTTCAGGGGTTAAAGTTTTTGCGCCATTCATACCTGCAATAATGTATGCACGGATTTGCAGTGAAGTCAGGCGCTATGGCAGTTTGAGGATTTCCCCGGCCAGGTAGAAGGAGCCGGTGACAAGGATGGGGCAGTCCGGGCCGGGCAGGCCTTTTTTTGCCTGCGCGAGGGCTTCGGCGGGGTCAGGGACAAGGCTGGCGTTTGCGTTATGCGCACTACAGATTTCGTGGAGCCTGCGCGGGTCGCTGGCTTTGAAGGTGCCCGGTGTCGTGACGATGACCCTGCGGAAGGCCGGGCAGAGTATCGACGCGATTTCCTCCTGGCGTTTGCCGCCCACGATGCCGAGGACCAGGGTGTCGGGACGGGGATATATTTCCCGGAACGAGTGCAGAAGCCGCGTGACCGAAAGGGGGGTGTGGGACCCGTCGATAAATACCGGGGGCGAGTCCCCCAGCTTCTGGAAGCGTCCGGGAATATCGGCTTCCTGGAGTCCCCGCAGGACGGTGTTTTCGGGGATCTGCGGCAAAATATCGCGGATTGCCAGAAAGGCGAGGGCCGCGTTTTCGGCCTGCACTTCGCCGCGCAGGCGCAGGCGCAGGCCGAGGGGCGTTTCCCTGCCCGCCGGAAGCATCCGCGCCCAGGTGCCGCCGCTGTCCGTGTGGGATGTGATGCTTTGAAAACATTCGGGCAGGTAGCGCAGGCGGCAGCCCTTGCGCGCGGCGTGCGCGCGGAAAACGCAAAGCGCCTCCCCGGTCTGCGGGCCCACGAAAACGGGGATACCCTTTTTGATGATTCCGGCTTTTTCCCCGGCAATGGCGGCGATGGTGGCGCCCAGGTACTCGGTATGCTCAAGCTCTATGGGCGTCAGAACCACGGCCTGGGGCAGGCAGACGTTCGTCGCGTCGAGGCGGCCGCCCATGCCGGTTTCAAGCACGACCCATTCGCAGCCCAGATGCCGGAAAATGAGAAAGCCCAGGCAGCTCAAAAGCTCGAAGGTGGTCGGAAGTTCGCCGCCGGGAAACCGGGAGGCGTCCAGGCTTTCCAGCGTGGCCTTGAGCGTTTCCCCCTGGCGGACGAATACCCCGTCGGGGATTTCCTCTCCCGCGAGGCTTATCCTTTCCTTGTACGAGACCAGGTGGGGGGATGTGTAGAGTCCTGTTTTGAAACCGGCGGCGCGCAGGACGGAGGCCAGAAAAGCCGCCGTCGATCCCTTGCCTTTTGAACCGGCGATATGCACGCTGCGGCAGGCCCTGTGCGGCCTGCCAAAATGTTCGAGGAGGGCTTCCATCCTGTCCAGGCGGAAATTCCGCAGGGCGAAGGCGGTTTTTTCAAAGTTGGAGAAACTTTCGAGCCAGGAAAAAACCTCGCCTGCGGACGAAAAGGAAGCCCCGGAGATCATGCGGGAAGCCGGCCGTCCTTTCCGCGTTTTTTCAAGGCTTCGGCGTGGGCGGCAAAACCTTCGTAGTCCGCCAGCGCGGCCGCCCTGTCCCGAAGACCGGCGAAGCCTCCAGAGGTGACGTGTACGACAGACGAGTATTTGATGAAGTCCCGCACGGATACCGCGGAAAAGCCCGCCGCCCTGCCGCCCGTGGGCAGAACGGCGTTCGCGCCGCAGGCGTAGTTGGCGAGGCTGAAGGGGGTTGTTTCGCCTAACAGGATTTCCCCCGCGTTTGCGATAAGGGGCAAAAGCTCAAAGGGCCGCGCCGAATGGATCTGCAGGTGCTCCGGAGAAAAAGCATTCACGATGTCGGCGGCTTCCCGCATGTCCCCGGCCAGGATGATGCCGCCGTAGTTTGCGAAGACATCCCGTGCGAAGGACCTGCGCGGCTCGGGCAGGTCCCCGATCAGTTGGGGCAGAACCTCCGCCGCGGCCCGGGCCGTTTTTTCGTCGGGGGTGACAAGCAGGGCGCAGGAATCAGAGCCATGCTCCGCCTCTATCAAAAGGTCCATTGCCACAAGGCGGGGGTCGCTCGTGCCGTCGGCAAGCACGATGGACTCGCTCGGCCCTGCGGGCAGGCCCGTGTCGACAAGCGGGGCCAGAAGCCTTTTGGCCGCCGCCACATAGCGGGAACCTGGCCCCACGACTTTTACCACGCGGCGTATCGACTGTGTGCCGTAGGCCAGGGCCGCGATGCCCTGGGCGCCGCCCACGCGGAAAACCTCGATTGCCGGAGCCTGCCCAAAACCGGAGGCGCTTTCGCGCAGAATCCTGACCGTGTGCAGGCAGGCCGCGTCGATGCTGCCGTCAGGATTGGGCGGGCTGACCACGCGGATCTCGGCGACCCCCGCGACAAGGGCGGGAACGGCAAGCATGTAGAGCATCGAGGGGAAACTCCCGCGCCCGCGGGGAACGTACAGCCCCGCCGAGGCAAGGGGCAGGGGTTTTTCCCCCGCGAAAAGGCCGGGCCGTATTTCCCCGAAACTCATGGGGCCGGGCTTCTGGTGTTTGTGGAAAGCGATGGTGTTGGAAACCGCGTAGGCCAGGGCCTCCTTTACCCCGGCGGGCAGGTCTTTTTCCGCTTTGTCAAAATCCTCCTGCCGCGCCGCCAGGGGCAGGTCGCCCAAATCGGCCCTGTCGAGTTTCAGGCTGTATTCCCGCAGGGCCGCGTCCCCGCGCAGGCGCACGGCCTCCACGATGGGCGCCACAAGGGGCAGCGCCGCCTCTATGTCCGTCTCGCAGCGCGAAAGAAGCCGTTTCCTCTCGTCCGCGCCAAGGTCCTTCCAGGTTTTTATGTCCATTTCGTTATTAATAACCCATGTCGCGCGCGCTGTCCAGTGGAAGGGATGCCACAGATCCCGCAGACAGGCACATGGGCCTTGTGCGGGAAATCAGTGTTTTCTGTCCGTGATTTCCGTGCGGTCCGTGGTTTGGTTTCCCATACCCTTCGTTAAAACTCCCTGAAATTGCCGAAAAGCCGCCTTGTCGCCCCTCGCGTTCCAGGAAACATCATAGCCTATTGTTTTTTCGCCCTGCCTGAGGCATTTCCCTTCACCGGTTTTTCGGCGTCGCTTTTTTCCTTTGCGGCCCGTACAGGACCCTGATCTTGGCAGCGTCAAAATTTATTGTCTCCGCGATCTCCTGGGCGGTCCAGCCCTTTTGCATGAGGTTCCGTGCTATCTCAAGGGCTTTTTTTTCCTCGCCCTCTTCCTTGCCCTCGGCTATCCATTTGTCTATCAGACCCGCGTCCTTCAGCACCTTCTCAAGTGTCAGTGCCCCGTTCCTCATCCTCAACGCCTCCTCTATCATCCCCGGGTTCG
>JAISXE010000373.1 GCA_031270615.1 Spirochaetia bacterium | reverse complement strand
TTCCAAAACCCATTTGTAATTCCACTCCGATTCGGAATTTTGGCGCATTTGCGGCGTAAAACGCCGCAAACCGGGCTTTTCGCTCCAATCTTTTGGCTAAAGCCAAAAGGATTTCCGCTTCAATCCCTTGCGCCCCACGGGCTATTTGCGCTTCGCGCAATTTAATTCTATACAATGTATGGTAAACGCCGATGCCCTGCGGGCCCAAGAGGCAAGCGGCCGTTAAGCGTCACAGCAAACCCACCGGATCCACGTCGATCTCCAGGTAGACGCCGTGGGGAGGTTTCAGGCCGCCAAGAATCTGTTTCAGCCCGGCGTGGACGCCGCCGAAGGCCGTCGTGCGCACGAGGATCTGGTGCCGGTGGTTGCCGGCAATAACGGAAAGGGGGCATTCGCAGGGGCCGAGGACGGAGGCGGGCAGCCCCGCGAGCCTTTCCTGCAAAGCCCCGGCGTACTGCGCCGCTGCCGCGCTGACGCCGTCCAGGGCCTTCCCCCGGAACACAAGGCGGAAAAGCCGCGAAAAGGGCGGAAACATCAGGGCCTTGCGCATCTCAAGCTCACTGCGGTAAAAATCTTCCATGGCGGCAGTCCCGCTGGCCGTGTCCGAGGGGTTTTCCGCATCCGCCCCGGCCGCGGCCGCCGCGCCCCGGATCGCGGCGTTATCGGGAGCATAGGTCTGAACAATAACCCTGCCGCATTCGCAGAAGCGGCCGGCGCGGCCCGCCACCTGGACGATAAGGGCAAAAGTTCTTTCAAGGGAGCGGAAATCCGGCAGGTGCAGGCCCGTATCGGCAAGGACAATACCGACCAGGCTGACGCCCCGGAAGTTCAGGCCCTTGGCAACCATCTGCGTGCCAAGAAGGAGGTCTATGCGGCCCTCGCGGAAGTCCGCGAGGGTCTGCTCCAGATTCCCCCTGGCCCTTACCGCGTCGGTATCCAGCCGGGCGATACGCAGTTCGGGAAAAATCCGCCGCGCTTCCTCCTCGATTTTTTCCGTGCCGAAACCGAAAAACCCCACATCAAGGGAGCCGCACTCCGGGCACACATCGGGAAGCCTCGCCGTGTAGCCGCAGTAGTGGCACACCATGCGGCCGCGCTTTTTGTGGTAGATGAGGCCCACGGAGCAGTTTTTGCACTTCATCTCGTAGCCGCAGGAGTTACAGTGAAAAAGATGCGAAAAACCCCTGCGGTTCAAAAAAAGAATGCTCTGCCTGCCCGCCTTCCATTCGGCAAGAACCGCATTCCGCAGCCGGGGCGAAAAAGCCCCGTCCTGCCCCGCAAGGTCAACGACCTCCACGCGGGGAAGGCAGCCCCCCGCCAGACGCCGGGAAAGCCGTATCTCCCTCAGGCCGCCGGAGCGCATCAAATGAAAGGCCTCCGCGGAAGGCGTCGCGCTGCCCATGACAAGGCGGGCGCCGCACAGCGAGCAGCGGCGCATGGCCACCTGCCGCGCGTGGTAGCGGGGGCTGGCGCCGGATTTGTAGGAACCCTCGTGTTCCTCGTCCAGAATGACAAGGCCCAGATCCGCCAGGGGCGCGAACACCGCGCTGCGCGCGCCCACAACAAGCCGCGCCTCGCCGCGCATGATGCGCCGCCACTCGGCAAGCCTCTGCGAAGGGCTAAGGCGCGAATGCAGCACCGCCGCCCCCTTCCCAAAGCGGCCGCGGATCGCCCTGGCCACCTGCCCGCTCAAGGCGATCTCCGGCACCAGGTAGATAACGCTGCGGCCCTCGGCAAGGGTCCCGGCGGCCGCGCGCAGAAACACCTCCGTCTTGCCCGAGCCGGTAATGCCAAAAAGGTAACTCATGCCGCCGGGGCTGCCCAGAATGGCCTCGACCGCCTGGTTCTGTTCCTCCGAAAGATTCAAAGGGCTTTCGGCGACATCCTCCTGGTCCACGGCGATGCCGGAAACCTCGCTCTCGCGGCGGCCGCCGGGAATCATGGCGGAAAGGCTTTCCCCCAGGGAGGCAAAGTACATGGAGGCGACCCACCTGGCGAGGTCCAGATACGCGGCATCAAAAAGGGGCTGGGTATCGATGACGCGCCTGAGGCTTTTTATCTCAAAGTCCGCCGGGGGAGCGCTCTCCCGCACGGCGATTACAAAACCCGCGAGGGTCCGCCCGTGAAAAGGGGCCAGGACGCGGCAGCCGAGGCTTAAAGGCTCCGCCGACGAGTAGGTGAAGGATCGATCCGCCGGAATATTAAAAACGATCTCGGCGTAACAAACAGGCAGGGAGGGGCCTTGCGTTTTTTTCGCGGCGGTTTTTCTCATTGCCCGCGCATCAGCCTTTGCAGCGTTTTCAGGTCCTCCCACACAGGACGGCGAAGCTGCGGATCGCGCAGAACCGCGCTCGGGTGGTAGGTCGCCAGAAAAGGCAGCCCCTGCCAAATCCCGGGTTGGCCGCGCAGGCGTCCTATGCCCTCGCCCCTGCGCAGCAGGTTTTGGGCAGCGATGCGGCCCAGGGCAAGAACGGCCTTTGGCTTGACGGCCTTGACCTGCCGCAGAAGGTAGGGCATGCAGGCCTGCGATTCCTCCGGCGAAGGATCGCGGTTTCCCGGCGGCCGGCATTTGACGATGTTGGCGATAAAGGCGTTTGTCTTCCGGGAAAGCCCGACACTCTCCAGCCACTTGTCCAGGTATTTGCCCGCCGGCCCGACAAAAGGCTCGCCCCGCACATCCTCCTCCTCGCCGGGACCCTCGCCGATAACCATAACCAGGGGCTGCGCGGCCCCAACGCCAGGAACCCCCTGGGTCCGCGTTTCGCAAAGACGGCAGCGGCGGCAGCCCCGGATTTCGGCGGCAATCGCTTCCAGGCCTTCGCCGCCGCCCGCCCCCGGTTTCCGCAGAATGATTTTCGGCCTTTCGTTCGCGCGCCCGCCGCGAAAACCCGATCCCGCGAGGAGGTCCCTCAAATCCAAAACGATGTTTTGATATTCAATACATATTTCGTCTATCGTCTTCATACAACACCTTATGCAAAAAAAGCCCCCTCGCCGGCGCGGTCATCCCCGCGTGCAGGCTTTCCCGCGCCCGCAGAATATCGCGGAAAACCCCGGCGGGCGCCCCGTCCCGCGCAAGCCGCGTAATGGCCCCCACGATGTTGCGGACCATGCGCCACAGAAAAGCCCTTCCCGTAATCCTGAAAACGACAAAAGGACTTTCAGGATAAAACGCCGCGGAAAAAACCTCCTTCACCTTCGCGGGGTTCGTGTCCCCCACAGCCGCGAAACTCGTGAAGTCGTGCGCGCCCGTCAGAAAAGAAGCCATGCCGTTCATCTCGCCCAAGCCCGCAAGCTCCGTCCCCCACGAGTAGCGGCGCAGCCAGGGAGGAACAAGCCTTCCCGGATACAGGTAATACCGGTACTCCCTCAAGCAGGCATCGCGGCGGGCATTGAAGGATTCCCCGGCCTCGCGGCTGTCCAGGGCGCGGATGTCCGGCGGCAAAAGCCGGTTCAAAGCGGAAGCATAACGCCGCGCGGGAATCGTTTCAAGGTCGGAATAAAAATTAAAAACCTGGCCCGCGGCATGGACACCCGAATCGGTCCGGCCCGCGCCGTATATCCTCAGCGGATGTTTGTGTATCCCGGCAAGCGCGTCCTCAAGCACCTCCTGCACGGAGCGCCCCGAACTCTGCCGCTGCCAGCCGACAAAATCCGTACCGTCATACGCCACGCAGACCCTGATATTACGCATCAGGCAACTATACCTGATCAGCAAAAAAAAAACTACGCAGCCAGGAAAGGTCTGGGTGCGGGCATGAAGTGCCAAAAGAAGAAGCTGGGCGCATTTTTGGCGCTCCCGCGCCAAAAACCCGGGTTGCATGGGCGAGCAGTATTTTTGTATCCGCTACGCGGATACAAAAATACGACCAGCCGGGCTTTCCGCTCCAATTCCT
>JAISXE010000327.1 GCA_031270615.1 Spirochaetia bacterium | reverse complement strand
GTCGCCTTTATATACGACAGAACCGTTTTTGGGCCTCTCGCCCTGTTGCCGGGTGGGCAAAGACACGCCCTGATGGGCGTGCGTTTATTTCGGCGTGCGCAGTCCGTGTTGTCCGTGGTAAGTTTTTGCCTTTGTGTACTATGCGTTATTTAAGGATAAGCTCTAAGTTTGAATTCCTACTGCGCCGCCTCCCTGAAGAGGCCCGCGATTTCCTTTTTGTACATCTCCACGATGACGTGCCGCTTGTAGTCCTGCTTGCCGGAAAGCTCGACGCCCATCTCAAAAGGTTTTGAAATAATCGCGCTGCGGTAAATCATCTCGAAGCTGCGGAAGCCCGTCCTGCGGTTCACGCGGGTCTGGATTTCGCTGTCGACAAGGGTCATGATTTCCGGCAAAGTGATAAGGCTTTCGCGGTCGATAAAGGGAATGGCGTTTCCCGCAGCGTAGGCCTCAAGTTTCTCGAAATTCGGCACGATGAGGGCCGCCAGGTATTTCTGGTCCTGCCCCAGAACCAGGGCGTGGTCGATATAGTCCGATTCGCGGATGCGCGCCTCGATGGGGGTGGGTTCGATGTTCTCGCCGCCCAGAAGGACGATGGTGTCCTTTTCGCGGCCGGTGATTTTTATCTCCCCTTTCCAGGTTTTAATGCCGATGTCGCCGGTATTCAGCAGCCCCTGCCCGTCAACGACTTTCCGGGTCTCCTCCGGCCGTTTGTAATACCCCAGCATGACCTGGGCGCCCTTCGCGTAGATGACGCCCTGTTTCCCGGGCGGAAGCTCCTCCCCGGTCGCGGGGTCCCTGACAGTAACCTCCATATCGGGGAAGGGGAGGCCGACTGTTTCGGGAACAGGATGGCGCTGGCGCCGCACGCCGATGACCGGCGCGGTCTCGGTAAGGCCGTAGCCTTCAAGTATCAGGATGCCCGCCGCGGCGAAAAACTTGTCTACCGTGTCGGGCATGGCGCCTCCCCCGGAGATTCCCGCCACGAAACGCTGTCCCAGCATGGCCTTGATTTTATGAAAAACAAGCGCGTTCCCCAGCATCCGCAGGGGAAGCAGAAAGAAATACGGGACAAACGAAACAAAAACGTCCAGGAAACGCGACCGTTTGCGGAACTGCGGAGTGCGGCCGTACAGAAGGTTTTTCATTTTTTCGTGCGCCTGCCCCACGCCGACAAAAAAACCGAAAAGGGCTTTTTTCACCCCCCCCTCCGCGTTGACTTTGCGGTAGATCCCCGCGCGCACCGCCTCCCAAATGCGGGGAACCGAGGCAAGCCAGGTAGGCTGGACCTTCTGGCAGTCGGCGAGCATGATCTTGCCGATGGGCTTTGAATAGGCCAGGGCGGAGGCCGCGCCCAGGGACGCGTACTGGATAAGCCGCTCGAAGGAATGCCACACGGGAAGCACGCACAGCCAGATATCCCCAGGCCCCAGGTTGATGCACTGGGGGACGCGGACAACCTGGTGTATGAAATTCCTGTGGGACAGCATGACGCCCTTTGGCTCCCCGGTTGTGCCCGAGGTAAAAATGATCGTGGCAAGGTCCTCCGGCTTCCCCAAAGCGATTTCCCGCTCGATGCGGGAAGGCTCTTTTTCGACAAGGGCCGCGCCCTGTTTGATGAGCCGGGCAAAATCGTGCACCTCGATACCCGCCAGGCTCCCGGCATAGGGCGTCCTGTCGAAGTCGCCGTCAAAAAGAATAAACGTTTTCAAAAGCGGCATTTTCTCCAGGTGGGGAAGGAGCTTGGCCATTTGCTGTTCGTTCTCAAGCACCGCGGTCTTGCAGTCCGCGAAAGACAGAATATAGACAAGCTCCCCCGCGAGGGAGTCGCAGCCGCGGGGAACGTCCGCCGCGCCCAGGCAGAGGATGGCCAGGTCGGTGATGAACCATTCCTTCCGGTTGTCCGAAATCAGACCCACGCGATCCCCGCGCTGTATCCCGATGCCCATAAGAGCGGCCGCGAAATTTTGCGCCTCCTGGTACAAAAGCCTGTAGGCAGTCGGGTGGAACACGCCTTCGGCGTCTTTGCTGTACTGGGCGGCATAGTCGGGGTAGTTTTCCGTTATGTGCTGTAAAAGTTGGGGAAGCGTCTTATTGTCCATTCTTCATCTCCTTAAATCTGCAAAAATCACGGCGTTATAACAAGAACGGAAATCTCATAGCCTTCGCCGTCCTGGCCCCGGTTGGGATTCAGAAGGTCAAGATATTTCCTGCCTTCGGCGTTAAACATATAGTAATATGTCCCGGGCAGCAAGCGCAGGGTCAGGGAGTAGAGGCCAGGGCGCACTTCGCGCAGGCGGTACATATAGGGGTCCCAGCCGTTAAAACTGCCGGACAGGTAAACCTCCCTGCCCGAAGGCGCCTCGAGATTGAACTCCACCTGCCCGTCCCTGCGGATGACGGGGCTTTTGGTTTGCAGATGCACCGCCCCGGCGGGAAGGTCAAGGCGGGACAGGGACAGGCCTTCCGCGCCGCGTGTTTTCAAAGGGTTTTTCGGATCGGTGGTCCACAGGCCGTCAATCACAAAACGGTAATCAAGGCTGTGCAGGCCTTCGGGTATGGGGTAAAACAAGAAAAGCAGGCCGTGCCCGTTGCGCTCAAAAAGGTGGATTTCCCGAAACTCCTCATGGGCAAAGGCTATTCCCACATAGCGGACAGCATCCCCGGGCTTGCAGGAGAAAAAAACAGTGTCGTCCATGATTTGCGGGGCGGAGGCCTCTGCCGTTTCGACAATTTTGATATGCCTGCTGGTTTCTTCCAGGGCAGGAAGGCCGAGAAGGCTTACAAGCGAAAACACGCAAATCAATCCCGCGCGGTGTTTCATAATTTTCATAAACCGTATATAGTAAGTTTCGTCACGGGCCGACAATTTCTGTAGAGGTAATAAACTCTTAATGCCGTTGATTGAAGACATTCAGCCATTCATAGCGACCCTGAATTCCCTGGGGCACGAGCCGGAAATCCTTGCCAAAAAAGGCGAATCCCTGGAACCCGTGGTGCCCCCCTCCGAAGGGCTGCCCGAGAACGTGCGGCAGTTGCTGGAAAACTCAAGCCCCCCCGCGACCGGCGCCGAAGAATCCCCCGCGCCTGAAGGCCCGGAAACCGGGGAGGAGGAGGCGTCGCTGAATTTTTCCCAGCTCTTCGATCCGGAAGCGCCCCCGGCGGAGAACGGGGGCCTTCCCGGCACGGAGGAAGGCTTGCAGTTTCCCGAAGACCCTTCGGAAGGCGGCCCCGTGCCGGATATTCCCGAAGAAGGCCCGGCGGGGGACGAAACCGGCGGCATGGATGCCGATTTGGAAGGCTTCCTCAACAGCTTTTCGCCGGAACAGCCTGTGGAGGAAGAGGAGGCGGCCCCCGCCGAACCCGGGGACCAGCCGGGCGGGGAGGAGGCGGAAACCCCCGAAGCGGCCGAACAGGACGTCTTCGATGATCTTCCCGAAAGCAACGAGGAGTTTACCATCTCCGACGACGAGCCGCCCGCCACCGGGGGGAAAAAAACCGGCGGCGACGATGACCTGGCGAACCTGGCGATCCCCGGCATGGAAGCCCCCGATCTGGGCGGGGAAGGGGAAAGCCCCGTAGAAACGGAGGACCCGTTTGCAATACCGGACTTCCCCGAAGCGGAAGACGGCCAGGGCGCGGAAGAAAACGAGGCGGAAACAGGCGCGGGGGGCCTGGACATCAATGACCTCGACATACCTGAGTTTACGAGCGTGCCCGATGACGGGGAGGCCGGCGTGGAAGGCGATGCGGGCATCGAAGACCTGGGGGCCATCGGCGGGGAAGAGGCTTTCCCCGAAGCCGGATCCACCGAGGGGGAGGAGGGTTTTCCCCTGCCCGACGAAATGGGCTTTGAAAGCGGCATCGAGCTGCCTGGCGAGGAAGAGGCCGGCGACGGGGAACAGCCCGGCGGGGAGCCGGAGGCCGCAGGCCCCGCGTCCCACGATGAGTACAGCCTTGGGGATTTCGGCACGGCCTTCGGCATACAGGAAGATATCCCCGGCGTCGCGGACGAGGCGGAAATCAATATCCCCGAAGGCACCGCCAACGTTATTGACGCGACGGCGGGCGCGAGCTTCACCCTGTCCGAGGAAGATTTCCAGAAAATGCGGGAGACGCTGCAAGCCCTGCCGCTCAACATAAAAATCGTCATCGAAGAATTAATCGGCGACCAGAAGGCGGACGAAGCGGCCCAGATGGATCTGATCCGCATGCTCGTCAAAGGCGCCTCGGTCAGAAGCCTCGCCGCCGCCGCGGGAAAACTTGCGGGCAGGACCCTGGTCGTCCCCAAGGGATACCTGAAAAGCTCTGGAACAGCCTGGGAGGAGGAGAAGGGAGGCTTCGCCTACTTCCTGAAAGAAACTTTCTGGCCGGTTTTCAAAATCGTTGGGGCGGGGGTGCTTGCCGCAAGCCTTCTGATATTCCTCGGCTACCGTTTTATTTACCAGCCCATCCACGCCCATATCCTTCTGGAACGCGGCCTTGAAATGGTGGGCGAGGACCGTTTCCGCGAGGGAAACGAGCTGTTCGCCGCAGGGTACCGCGAATGGGCCTTCAAGGACTATTACTTTGAATACGCCGGAAAGTTCATCGAAAAAAAGCAGTACCAGCTCGCGCGGGAAAAATACGAGCAGCTTCTGGGCGAATACAACGACTACCTGGACGCGAAAGGCGTCAGAACCGAACGCAAGAAGGATTCATACTTCACCCGCGCGGCCGTGGAGTACGCGCACTTTGAAAGCGTGCTTCTGGAAAACTTTGAAGGCGCCGAAAGAGTTTTAAGCCGCCTCCTCTCCGCGGATATGTACAGCTACGCGGGCCTGCTTGAGGCGGGGGACAACTATGTCCGCTGGGCGGAGTACGACGAAAAGCGTTTCTACGACAAATACGAGGAGGCACGCAAGGCCTATGCCACAGCCCTTGAGGCCTACGGCGAGCAGGATGAAATCCTTTTCCGCTTTCTTGACGTGTTTATCCATACCGACACCAGGCAGGAAGTCCTGCGCATCAAAAACTATTTCGAGGCGAGGCCGAAAAAAACCGTTGACCCCGCGCGTTACGCGGAGCTGGGCGGCTATCTTCTGGATAAAAACGAAAGCGTGGGCGAGGTCAGGCAGATACTCTTCCGCGCCCTGGAGGCAGATAAGAGCCTTGCCGACATCCACTACCAGCTTGCCCGCTTCTACAACAAGCGGGAAGAACCCCGCGACGAGCGGCTGGCCCTGGACAACGCCATACATCTGTACGGCGCGATGCAGCCCACGACCCGCAAGGGACTGTGGCGGCTTGTTGACTCTTACGGGCGCAGCGGCGAGCTGCACGCCAGGCAGAAGTCCTTTCTCGAAGCCGAAGGCGCGTTCAAACAGGGCATAGAACGCTACGAGGACGGCATAAAGAAAACCCTCATCAAAAAAGACGCGGTACTGGGCAGGCTCTACCAGCAGTTAGGCGACATCTATTACTACCAGAGCGGCGACCTTGAAGCCGCCTACGCCCAGTTCGTGAAGGCGGAGGACTCCCTGGTACGCGATCCCGGACTGTATTACAAAAAAGGCTTTATCAGCTACACCCAGGAAAACTATGCGGACGCCCTGCGGGAGTTCGTCCGCACCGAGGAATCCTTTCCCTCAAGCAGGAACCTCCTCTTTGCCCTGGGAAACGCGAACTATATGCGCAATAATTTTTCCGTCGCCGAAGGCTATTATTCCTACCTCGGCGAAAGGCTCGAAGCCGACAGGCGGAGGGTCGGCGAGATCCTCCCCGACGACCGCTCCTCGGACAGGGCCCTGCTTTTGAACCTTATCAAAGCCTACAACAACCTCGGCGTGATCCTGTACAAAATGGGCCAGCGCAGGGGCGACACGGGCAGCACCTCCCGCGCCCTGGTTTTGTGGGCCAACTCCACGGAGCTGGCCACAAACTATGCCCGCGAGCGGGAAACCTATGTGCGCCGGGACACGAAGGACCTTGCCTACCTGAACCTGCGCCAGATCCTCAACCCCCTGCCGGACTATGAGCTGCAGATCTACCAGTCGCTGCCGAGGGACATGAATGAGCCGTTCTTTTAGAGGAGGGGGGAGTGAAGTGTGGGGAGTGAGGCGTTAAGAATGGGCGGTTTTTTTGCCCAGGCAATTTTTCCGGCTTGGTTTTCACGACTTGGTTAGCCCGGAACCCCTCGGAAAGCCCGGCGGGCAGTATTTTTGACACCCGCCAGCCGCTCTTAGCCGCAAAGAGATCGATATCCCCAAAAAACCCAGGTTTGCCATTGACAACAGAGAAACCGGCGTGCTATATTAGTGTATATACACGAATATA
>JAISXE010000313.1 GCA_031270615.1 Spirochaetia bacterium | reverse complement strand
GCGCTTACCGCAGTCATGGCGCGCACAAAAGTATAGGACATGCTGGTAAGAAAGGCGGGCCGTATGAGGGGCAGCACGACGGAGGTAAACACCTTCGAGGTGTTCGCGCCCAGATCCTGGGCCGCCTCCTCGATGGCCGGGTCAATCTGCCTCAGGCTCGCCGCGCCGGTCTCAAGGCCCACAGGAAGCTCGCGGATAACATAGTTGATAACGATAATCGCCGCCGTCCCGATAAGAAGAAGGGGCGGCTTGTTAAAAGCCAAAACATAGGAAATACCCAAAAGGGTCCCCGGAATGGCGAAAGGCGTCATCAGAAGCACCTCCAGAACGCGCTTGCCAAAAAAACTGCGGCGCACCACAATAACCGCCGCCGCCATGGCGATAACCCCCGCGATGGGCGTCGCGGCAGCCGCAAGGGTGACGGTGCTGATGATGGACTGGTAGCCCCGCGAAAGGGCCTCGCCGAAATTCGCCAGGGTAAACGAATAATCGAAACCCCAGTTCCTCACAAAGCATCCCGCCACAATCGTCCCGTACAGGGCCAGGATAAAAGCAAGGCACAGCCACACAAAGGTCTGTAGCCCGATGCGCACGGGCCTGGTCGCAAGCTCCGCGAGGCGCGTGGAAGGCTTGCCCGTCACGGTAACAAAGCTCTTCTTGTTAATCCAGTACCGCTGGGCAAAAAAGGCCGTCAGCGTCGGCAGCAGCAGCAGCAGCGACAGGGCCGCGCCCCCGCCCAGGTTGTTCCTGCCCGTAACCTCGATATACGCCTCAACCGAAAGCACGCGGTAGGAACCCGCCAGAAGCAGAGGGTTGGCGAAGTCCGCCAGGGAGTTGGTAAACACCAAAAGCCAGGAAGAAAGCAGCCCCGGCAGGGACAGCGGCAGCGTGATGGTAAGGAAAGTCCGCAGGCGCGAAGCCTGAAGATCGAGGGCCGCGTCCTCCACCGTGGAATCAATGGATTTCAAAACGCTCGAAAGCGACATATAGGCAATGGGGAACATCCCGATAGTCTGGGCCAGCACAAGCCCGCCCAGGCCGTAAATCGAAAAATTGTCGATGCCCAGAAGCTGGCGGGTGATAAGCCCGTTGTTGCCGAAAAGCAGGATAAGCGACAGCGTCAGCGAAAAAGGCGGCGAGATGACAGGCATCGTGCCCAGCGTGCCGATGAGTTTTTTCCCTTTTGTGCCGGTACGCTCCGTCAAAAACGCGAAAGCAAAACCGATAAGCGTGGAAACCGAAGCCGTCAGGATCCCCAAAAGCAAGGAACCCCAGAAAGGCCGCAGGTATTCCGTGGAAAAAGTTTTCTGCCAAATGGCCAGCGAGAAAACCCCCCCGTCCATAAACGTAAGGCGGAAGGACTCAAAAAGCGGGTAGGCCACAAAGGCAACGGAAACCGCCAGAAGGAAGATGACCGCGTATCCCGTAATCGGGTCCCGCGCGAGCGTGCCCACGGCAAAAAGGGTAACAAAAATAATCCAGGCAAGAAGGCACAAAACGCCAAGAAGGCCCTCAAACCCGGCCGCGGATCCCGCAGGCACGGCCAGCAGCACCGCCCCCGCCACATCGAAACCCGACTCATCGGGAATCGGCAGAAGGTATACCTGCATCCCCCCCGGCGGAATATCGCCGGAAGCCTCCGGCGCCAGGCGGGCCAATTCCGCCGCCGTGACTCCCGAAGAAATCTTGTACGGCAAAAGATAGTACACGCTCTCCAGGCCCTTTTTGAACTCCTCGCTGTCCCGGTACCCGTTCCAAATGGCCGCGGCAAGCGCATCCCCCTCGGCGGGAACGAACTCCAAATCCCCGTTCAGCGACAGAATCATGCCGCGCCCCCCCTCGATTTCCCCGGGAAGACCCGCTATCCAGTCCCCGTAATACGCGCTGTCCCTGGGCGCGGTACGGGCAAAGAGAGTCACCTCCTTCATGCTGTTTGTCTCGTAGTAGGAACGGAAAGAGTCCAGCAGCGTTGTATAAACCCAGATATCCCCCAAAGCGAAAAGCAGGGCCGCCGCCAGCAGTTTTAAAAGGCTCTGTTTTTTTATCATGATCTTTGTTACCCCCTCGTTGCCCCCCGCCCGGAGCGGAGCGCCTTAGCGCTTTGAACCGATCTCGGCGTTCCACCTATCCAGCAGGCGCTTCTTGTTTGCCGCGTCCCCGTCCCACACCATATCCTGGTTGACCACTTTTATCTGGTCCAGGGAAAGGGCCAGGGGATGTTTCTGCGCGCCCTTGGCCACAAGCACCAGGAACCACTGCGTAAACAGCTTTTGGGCGTTTGGGGAAGACAGAACCCAGTCGTACAGCTTGCGCGCCTCAACAGAATCCTTGCCCCCCTTGATAAGCGACATGGAAGCAAGCTCGTAGCCGGAACCCTCCGAAGGCGCGTTGATCTCGATATTCGCGCCCTCGGCCTTCAGCTTTACCTGGTCGTGGGCATAGCCTATGGCAATAGGAATCTCGCCTATGGCCACGCTCTTGCCCGGCGCGGAACCGGAAGTCGTGTACTGGTCGATATTCGCGTCCAGCTTTTTCAAGTAAGCAAAGGCCTTGTTCTCGTCCTTGTTATTGATGGTCCTGACAGTCGCAACCACGCTGTAGGCCGTGCCCGAGGAATTCGGGTTCGCCATGCGGATAAGCCCCTTGTACTGCGGCTTCAAAAGATCCGCCCAGCTTTTCGGCGGGGCAATGCCCAGGGCCTTTGCCCTGTCCAGGTTCGTGGCGAAAGTAAGAGGCCCCACATACAAACCGATCCAGAAGTTCTCCGGATCGCGGAACTGCGCCGGGGTATTGCCCGCCAGCCGCGAGCGGTAGGCAGTCGTCAGGCCCCGCGTCTTCGCCGTAATATGGTCAAGGCCGACCCCGCCCACCCAAATCGACGCCTGGGGATTCGCCTTCTCCGCCTCCATACGCGCTATAGTCTCGCCCCCCGCAAGACGCACAAAATTCACCGTTATGCCGGTCTCGCTCTTGTACTGTTCAAACAAAGCCTTTGCCAGAGGCTCCTCCAGCGTGCTGTACGCCGACACGCTCTGCGCCCACACCGCCGGCGCCAACAGAACCAGCGCCACAGCCACCGCAACACTCATCATGCGTTTCATACAATAACTCCTTTATGTCAATAAACTCTGATTCCAGTGTAACACATTATTCCGAAAAATGCACGATCAATTTTCAATTCGGAATCTGGGCGCGTTTTTTTGTCCCCAAGCGGACAAAAAAACCGGGCTTTCCGGGGCTGCGCTATCGCTCCGGCCCCGCCCTCGGCCATTAACCTATGTATACGCCAAGGGCTTTTAGGGCCTATTGCCCGGAATCATTGCTATCACAGACACGCTCTCGCGTGCGTTTGCTGGGGCATGGGCGTGGCGCGCTTCGCGCCCCCTCCAATCCCTCGCGCGGAAGAAAACCACTGACGGCACGGACCAAGAAACCACTGATCACACTGACGAAGAAGAAAGAATCAGGAATTAGGAAAGATAAAAAACCCCTCGCAATGGCCGGATTCCCCATCCCTAATCCCTGGTTTTTCCCCTCCCCCCGTCCGCCTTCGTCAGCGTGGTCAGTGGTTCTCTCCCCCGGCTGGACGGTT
>JAISXE010000296.1 GCA_031270615.1 Spirochaetia bacterium | reverse complement strand
AGCGTTTTTGCGAAGCAAAAACCTTTGGAGCGAGGGGGAGCAGCGTAAAAAAGGCTCTTATAGAGCATAATTTGCTTACTCTTTCACATCAAAAGGCGCTCCCCCTCTTAACTTGCCTGGGATACCAAAAGTTGTGGGTCAAGTTTAGGTGGCTAGTACGGCGTCCTTCCCCGCAGGGACCGGGCCAGGGTCAGCCTGTCGGCGTATTCTAGGTCCCCGCCCACGGGCAGGCCCAGGGCAAGGCGCGAGACTTTCAGGCCTGAGTTTTCCAGAAGCTTCACAAGGTACAGCGCCGTGGTATCGCCCTCCACAGTGGGATTTGTCGCAAGAATAAGCTCCCGCGTGTGCAGGGCCTTGGTCCTGTCCAGGAGGCGGCCCATGGAAAGATCCTGCGGGCCAACGCCCTCAAGGGGCGAAATAACCCCGCCCAGCACATGGTATACGCCCCGGTACTCCCCCGTCGATTCCAGCGCCTCGATGTCCTGCGGCTGCTCGACAACGCACATCAGGCCCCTGTCCCGGGACGGGTCCGCGCACACGGGGCAGGGATCCTCCTCCGTGTAGCTGCCGCAGCCCGAGCAGGTTTTCACCCTGCCCCGCAGCCCGGCAATGGACTCCGCAAGGGCGGCGGAAAAAGACGAATCGGCGCGCAAAAGGTGATAGGCGATCCTCAGCGCGCTTTTCCTGCCGATTCCCGGAAGCTTCGTCAGGCGGGACACAAGGGCATCCAGGGACTTCATGCCTTACAGCCCCATAAACCCCGGAGGCAGGTTTATCCCGCCCGTCATGCCGGCAACCTCCGCCCGTATCGCTTCCTTTACTTTATGAAGAGCGTCGGTCATGGCGGCGCGAACCAAATCCTGCAACACCGATACGCCCTGGGGGTCAACCGCTTCGGGGGCAATAAGCACCGAAAGCACCTCAAACCGCCCGTTTATTTCCACCTTCACCATATCGCCCCCGGCCGAACCGCTCACCCGGACCCCGGCAAGTTTCCCCTGAAGTTCCCCCATCTTCGACTGGATGTTCCCGAAATTTTTCAGCAATTCAAAAGGATTGATAGTCATTTTATAATCTCCCCCCGAAAAACCTTCTGCGCCATCTTCACCTGATCGTCAACAGCCTCGTCTTCCTTTTCTTCCCTGGTAACCTTGACCTCGATCTTCAGTTTCCGGCCCAAAACGTGTTCGACCTGTTCCATTACCGCGCCAAGATCCCCCAGAACAAAATCCGCCGCGAATTTTGTATCAAAAAACAGGCACAGGGTATCGCCCGCGACCCGCCACAAACCGGTTTTTTCCAGGTTGGAACCCAAAGTGAATTTTTTCTTCCGTATATTCTGGATAATCGCCGTCTTTTTGTCCGCAGGAACCTCGCCCTCTTCTCCCCCGGCGGAAACCGAACCGTTTTCCCGCGGAAACTCTTCCGCGCCGCCCTCTTCCTCCCGGGGCTGTTCCTCCCCGGTGGGGATTCCCGCCTCAGGGGAATCCCCACCGGCCTGCACCGCAAAACCCGTTTTCAATTCCCTTCGCAGCGCCAAAACCCTCTCGGCAATCTGCTGCGGCGTGATATAATCTTTTAAACCGGCAAGCCGCGCAAGCACAAGCTCGACCTCGAAACGCTGGTTCAGCGAATACCGCAGATTGCGGTACAGCTCAAACAAAAGAGCCAAAGCCTTTTCAATCTGGTAGGGCTGGAAAGCCTCGACGACTTTTTGGGAAAAAGCCTCGGCGCTGTATCCCAGAATGGCCTCCCTGCGGATACCGCTTTTCAGCCACAGGATATTGCGAAAGTATTCCGTCATATCCGCGACAAACTGTTCCGGCGAAACCCCCGACGAAAAAAGCCCGTCAACAAAAAGAAAACTCTCCCTGGTCTGCCCCTCCGCAAGAAACCCGCCAAGCTCATTCATCCTGTCCAAACCGGCAAAACCCACTTTTTCCAGTATCTTCTGGAGGGTAATGGAATCCCCCGAAAAAGACACAACCTGGTCGAAAAGAGTATAGGCGTCCCGCAAGGATCCCGTGGCCTCCTTGGCAATCCACAGAAGCGCGTCGTCCTCCGCGGCAATCGACATTTCCCCGCACAGTTTTTTAAGAAGGTCCCGGCTCGTCTCCAGGGGTATCCGCCGGAAGTTGAACTGCTGGCAGCGGGAACGTATCGTGGCCGGCACCTTCTGGATTTCCGTCGTGGCAAAAACAAAAACGATATAAGGAGGAGGCTCCTCGATTGTCTTCAGCAGCGCGTTGAACGCGCTGGCAGACAGCATGTGCACCTCGTCGATGATATACACCTTGTAGCGGCTGGCGCTCGGGGCAAAAAGCACCTCGTCCTTGATCTGCCGCACATCGTTCACCGAGGTATTCGAAGCCCCGTCAATCTCGATAACGTCCGGGGAATTCCCCCGGCCTATCTCAACGCAGTTCGCGCAGCTTCCGCAAGGTTCCGCGCTCGGCCCCTCTCCCCCCAGGCAGTTCAGGGATTTCGCCAGAATCCTGGCAGCGGAAGTCTTCCCCACGCCCCGGGGGCCGAAAAACAGATACGCGTGGGCGATACGCCCGCTCTGCACCGAGTTCTTCAACGTCGCGACAACAAATTCCTGACCCAAAAGCGACTCAAAAGAGGACGGCCGTTTTCGGGTGGCGGTTACCTCGTATGACACGGCTTTCTCGCCTGCCTCCTAAAAAAAAATCCCCTTTAGCTCCAGCCAAGCGGGCCGTGGCACACCAGCCGGGCGCTTACCGCTGCTTCCTTCCGGATCTGACGGGGTTGGGCGCCAGCCAATTGCACGGAGCCTAGCCATCACCGCTAAAGGGGAAATACGGAGAGAGTGGGATTCGAACCCACGGTACCCTTACGAGTACACACACTTTCCAAGCGTGCTCCTTCGGCCTCTCGGACATCTCTCCAAAAGTCCACCATACCCATTCTTTTTGGGCGCCTTTTTTTATTCCGGGGATTGCCCCGCAATCCCAGGAATAAAAAAACCGGGCTTTCCGCTCCAAGTCCTCGCCCGGCCCCAAGCGGCCGGGCTGCGGGCTTTCCGCTGCAATCCCTGGCGCGTGCGGTTTTGCGATTTTACCCTGTAAAATCGCAAAACCCCCGCCAGCACCGCTTTAGCAGCTTTTGCCATCAGGCAAACCCCCAACGGTTTTTACTGCCACAACGGAGAAAGAGGGATTCGGCCCCCGCTCGCGAACATCCTGTTCGCTCCCTCTGGCCCGCCTCCGTCTCCTGCCGCGCGCGTCCATGCGCGCTTTCCCTCCCTTTGGTCGGCGGAGGGGTAGATTTTTTCGTATGAAAAAATCTATGTTTCGAATCCCTCACCAGTACCGCTTTAGCAGCATTTGCCATCAGGTAAACCCCCAACGGTTTTTACTGCCACAACGGAGAGAGAGGGATTCGGCCCCCGCTCGCGAACATCCTGTTCGCTCCTCCGGCGCACCGGCCGTCCAAAGCCAGCCGGCCTTCAGCGGAAAGCCTTACCTTTCCTGTGCGCCAGCCCCTGTTGCCGACACAGCGAAACGCCCTTACGGGCGCCTTCTCCGGGCTGGCCCGTCTCCGTCTCCTGCCGCGCGCGTCCATGCGCGCTTTCCCTCCCTTTGGTCGGCGGAGGGGTAGATTTTTTCGTATGAAAAAATCTATGTTTCGAATCCCTCACCAGTACC
>JAISXE010000265.1 GCA_031270615.1 Spirochaetia bacterium | reverse complement strand
GCTGGTAGGGAAGTCAAAGAAAAGATTGACCGCGGACCTGACGGGGAAAACTGGAAAACCTTTTTGTTTTTTTGCCTGCGCTTGTCTGCGGCGTCCGCGGGGCCGGTGGTTTTTCTTCTTTGGCTGAAACGGCGTGGAACCACGGCCGCCACGCGCTGGGGCATAAAAAAACCCCCGGAAGCTCCGGGGGTGTGCGATAGGCCTTGCTGCTTACAAACCTTCTTCCAGAAGTGCCTTTACCCGCTCGCGGGCGGCTTTTTCGTTTTCCGTTTTGGGTTTTTCCTGGACACTCGTGTCGTTCAGGGCCTTTGAGATAAGCCCGTCAAGGGTTTTCCGGGGAATCGTGTAGAGCGAATAGTAGGTAAAGTCTTCCCGGTCCACGCTGCCGTCCTGCTTGTAGTGACGCCGCTTAAGCCAGTAGTTTTCGGCTTCCTTGTAGCCGGAGAAGGTCGCGTCGGACAGGCTTTTCAGCGCCATTTCGATATACCCGCCGGTCTCGTTCCTGTCGCCGACATTGGCCCCGCCGACTTTTACCTGCACGCGGTTGTTCACCTGCTGGGCGATTGTCGCGGCCGCGGTGAACTGCTGGGCCCACAGCTTTACGCCGTCCAGGCTACTGCCGGATTCCTCGAACTTAAAGACGTAGAAGTCTTTATACTTCGGCAGTTCCTCGATCTCGCCCTGTTCCAGCATGACCCAATCAGGGACATCCCGCCCAAAAGCAAGATTCTTGTGGTCCAAGAGATCGGGCAACCTGACATCAGATGCCACGGTGGGAGATGTCCCGGGCGCTGCCGCGCTGCTCCCGCATCCCGCAAGCGAAGCGATAAGCGCCGCGAAAACCAGCACATAAACGATTTTTTTCACAATACTCCTCCAAATTTAGTATTTCTATTTTTCGGATTCACAATCCGATTAATTACCTAAAACCAAAAACAAGCCGCCGCCCTTCCCTCCTTAAACTTTTCAGGCCCTCCATCCCCGCCTCGCCGGCCGCCTCCAAAACGGCTTTTTCCGCGTCTGCCGGAAAACCGAAAAAAGCAAAGGTGCAGCGCGTTTCAGACCCGGAGGTTTCGGCGGTTCGCAGGTTCCGCACGCGGGCGGCCAAAGCCTCCCGCAGGACTTCCGCGTTTTCCCCCGGCCCCCGCACGACAAGCTCGTACAGAAGGCCCTGCGCGTATAAGTCTATCAGAAAACCCTTTGCCTGTATAGCGGCTTCCGGCATCATGCCGGAAAGCAGCGTCTGCGCGGCGTTGGCCTTCGCGTCAAACTGGCTTGCCTTGCTTAAGGTCCTCGGGGCGCGTTTTTGCAGGACGCCCAGCGTGAGTCCCGTAAAGGGTTCAACCAGCGCGCAGCGGACAAACACCGTCCCGTAGTGGTTTGCCTCCCTGCTTTCCCCTTCGCTTTGCATGTCGATTTCAATGCCGACAGCGGCTTCTTCCCCCCCGATTTCCTCCGTTATCGGCGCAAGAAGATACTGCCGCGCGCCGCGCAGCACGGCGTCTTTCAGCGCCCCTTCCTCGCCGGGGTTTTCTTTAATATACACCCAATAGTGCAAATTTTCACCGTAGCGGACAAGAAAATCCTTTTCCGCCGCCGACACATCCCGGTCGGGCAGGGCGCGCTCCGGCGGCGGAACCGACGCGCAGCCGGAAGGCAGAACAAAAGCCGCCGCAAGCGCCGCGCGGCAAAAAACTCTTCCCCACATTCTGTCCACCAATATACCACAGTTTTGAAAAAAATCAGACCGGGCCTGTTTTTTTCATGGAATTCTCTTTTTGTCCGTGCCTGTTCCGCACGGGGCGGCGGTTCAAAATCCCATCGCGCCCGCCCCGCGTGTTTTTACCTGAGCGTCAATCCGAAAGTGAGAAATGGCGCCACTTTCCTGCCGAAATACCCTGCGTCGTTAATCTCCGAAAAGGTCTGCCAGCGGTCAATCATGGCCAGGATTCCCGCATCGGCGGTGATCCTCACATGGCTGGCAAGAAGGCAGCTTAAGGAGACAAACATTTTCCCGTTTACATGCCGCAGGCGCGTGCCGCTGCCCACGTCAAAAACCCCGGCGGCCTCTTCGTTCAGATACGACCAGCCCAGCCCGGCAAGGGCGACAAACCCAAGCTGGAACCTCCCCATGTACAGGTTGGTGATTTCCGCGCCCGCAAGGGCGTTAAACGGGAAGGTGTCGGCGACCCCAAGATCGGGATGGGCGCGGGCAAGCAGGGTCCCGATTTCCAGCGCGGGGCGCGTGTAATAGAACCACCGCGCCAGGACAAGGCGGATCCCCCCCAGGGGCATATAGGTTTTCGAGAAATTGTCTTTCAGGAAACTGCCCCCGTAAAATGTCGCTTCGATTCCCGCCCTTCCGGCTTCCCGCACCCCGTCCCCGGGCTGGGGAACCTCGTCAGAAAAAACAATCCGCGCCACGGCGATGCTCTCCTGCGTGTCGCTGACCACCAGGAGGCCGATGTCCCTGCCGTCGCGGATGATTTCGTACATATCCCCCACGGCGGCGCGCGCCTGGGGGTCAACCATGAAAATCACATCGCCGGACATGGCATGGACGATGGTGTTGTACAAGAGGGGGTCCACGGGCGCCTCGGCTTCCGGGGGCGCCTCGGCCCCGGAAGCATCCTCCCCGTCCCCCGCCGCAGGGGCTTCTTCCCCGCCGGGGGCTGGGTCTGCGGCATCCGCCGGGGGCCGGGCATCCTCCTGCGCCCAGGGCGCGGGGGCCGCCGGAAGGAAGAGAAACAAGAGTCCCACAAGTCCGAAAATCCGTTTTGCCATATATCCATTCTACTCCATTTTTACGCTTGCCGCTTGCGGCTTGGCCATATACAATGCGGTATATATGAGAAACGCTTCCCTCATTATCCACAGGGACAACTTTTTATACAACCTCGGGGAAACCCGCCGCCTCGCCGGGCCGGGAATCAAGATTTCAGCGGCGGTAAAAGCCAACGCCTACGGGCATGGCGCGCTTGCCATCGCGCGGGCGGCGGAAAAAGGCGGCGCGGATTTTTTGGGCGTGGCCAGCCCCGCCGAGGGCGTGGAACTCCGGGCTGGCGGCATACAGATGCCCATACTGCTCTACGGGCTGTGCCTGCCCCAGGACGCGGGGGTCCTCGCCCAAAACGATATTTCCGCCGCCGCCGCCGGCGGGGAAGACATTGCCGCTTTTGAAAAGGCCGCCGGCCGCCTTGGAAAAAAAGCCCGCCTCCACCTAAAAATCGATACCGGCATGGGGCGTGTCGGCTGCAGGCCCCAGGACGCGGCGGCCCTGGCTTGGCGCATAACGAAATCCCCCCACCTCGTCCTTGAAGGGGTGTTTACCCATTTTCCTTCCTCCGACGAAAAAGACCCCTCCTGCACGCAAAACCAGATCGGCCTCTTTTCCCGAACCCTGGAATCCCTGCGCTCGGGCGGCATTGACCCGGGCATCGTCCACGCCTCCAACTCCGGCGCGCTCATGCAATATCCGGCCGCGCGCTTTTCCATGGTGCGGCCCGGCATCATCCTGTACGGCTACTACCCTTCCGCCGAGGTGCCCCGCCTTTTTGCCGCGAAACCCGTCATGGAGCTGCGGGCACCCGTGCTGTTCGTCAAAGCCGTGGAAGCGGGAACCAGCGTTTCCTACAACCGCACCTGGACCGCGCGGCAAAAAACCTTCATCGCGACGCTCGGCGTGGGCTATGCGGACGGCTACCCGAGGTTCCTCTCAAACAAAGGCCGGGTACTCATCCACGGGGAAAGCCATCCCCTGGTGGGCCGCCTCTCGATGGACCAGACGATGGTGGACCTGGGGCCGGAAACACGGGTGCGCCCCGGGGAGGAGGCGGTCCTGTTCGGCCCCGATCCCGCAGGCCCGGACGCGGAGGAAATCGCGCGCATCGGGGGAACCATCCCCTACGAAATCACCTGCAACATAAGCCTGCGCGTTCCCCGCGCCATCAAGTAAAAAAAATGGCAACTATCCAGCCAGATGAAGAAAACCACTGACCCTGCGGACAGGAACACCGAAAGCATGCACTTTCAATCGGAAATTCTGCCCGCCTCCGTCCGTGTTGTCCGTGCCGTCCATGGCGCAGGGCGATTCGGTGGCGGGGGCAAAAGAACGGCGTATAACAGGACTGTCAGCGCTTCGCCGCCAGTAGGCGGCTCGGTAGCGCGCCACGCACCTGCTTGCGCGCTATGTTTTGGCTAGGTCATTCCGCTTTGCTCCATTTCCACCCTTGCAACGCCCCCGGCCATGTGCAATTTGCCTCAAATTTTTTAAACAGTGCATAAAATAATTGACAAGAATAAATGTTGCATGGTATAATTTTTTGAGGGTTTTGGCATGGAAATTTTAGAATTTTACTCTAACGAAATAAAAAATCTCAAGGACATTTTCAAAAAATATAAAAATAAATACATCCAATTAAAGAAAGACATTGGAATAGAAGAATACAAATGGGCAAGATCATTTTGTTTTAATATAAGGCCATTGGAAGTTGAATTAGCTGGAAATAAAAAAGGAGTATTATTAAAGAATGAGCCACATATAAAAAAGAACGCAATCCAATACGGTTTTAAATCCGGTGAAATAATAAGTGTTTTAATATACGGCCAACAAAATTTGTTATCGGAAAAGATGTGTTTTGAAGAAAAAAATCGGAAAATCATTCTTGGTTTTGGAAACAGTTATGATATAAAAAATTTGGATAAAGTTTATATAATAAATTATGATAAAGGCAAAAATCCAATAAATACACTGTCTTGGGAAATCGATGATGAAGAGTATACATTTGTCAATGAAACTTATGAATATGAAAACAAATTAATAAATAAAATTATTCGTAAAGGATTCATAACGGAAGATGGCGAAATAGAAACAATAATAGATTATGAATATTTAATAGAATATGATGGGGAAATAGTAATAGTAATAACAGGAAAGTCAAATATTTTAAAAAACAGAACAGAAAGGGTATATTCAAACTAGTAACTCGCCTTACGCAAAATAAAGAAATAAGCTAAAATGGGAACATGGGATGGGTTCTATTAGATACATACAGTGATTATTTGCTGTACAGCGGAGGACAGACAGCGGCGACAGGATTGTCAAACCTGCCGGAAGGGGAAGTGAGCCATGACAAACTTGTTTCATTTGGGAATAAA
>JAISXE010000177.1 GCA_031270615.1 Spirochaetia bacterium | reverse complement strand
GCTTCCCGCCGAAACTCATCCCCCCCCGGTAGGGAAACGTAAGGTCAAACTGATAGGGGCTCAGCATCAGGCTGGTGTGGTTGTCCTTGTCGCCGCCGGCCTGAAAAAGGTCCTTCTGGGCCGTTATGTCGATATACAGGTCAAGGCGGTCCGCCACCACAATATCGGTAAAAAATCCGAAAAAAGGCTGCCTGTCCCGGCCATCATAGACCCATTCGCCGTTATCCCTGTCCGAATGGAGGTAGCCTTCCGTGTTGAATCTGGCGGAAGGATAGAAGCGAAGCCCCCCCTCTTCCTCGTAGACGGGCTTGTCCGCGAGGAACTCTTCAATTTGGCGGTAGGCGGATTTTCCCGCTTCGGAAAGATCGGCAAAATCAAGGCGGCGCAGGGCCTGCCGCAGTTCCTCGCGGGTATAGGGGAAGCTGCGGCTGGAAAGGGTACGGCCCTGTTCCAGATACAGGGTGGAAAGCGTTTCGTACATGCCCGTATCAAGGGCCACAATCCTTTGGTCTTTTTCTTCCGCGTACAAAATCCCCGTGCAAAAAAACAGGGGCGCGCATACGCAGAGGGTAACACAGGCCGTCATCCGCCGAACGCATTTACAAATATGGCGCAAAAAATTCACCGCGCCGGTTCCCCGGGCAGGGCGGCGTTTGCCGTCATTATATAATGAATTGCGCGAAGGGCAAAAAGCCCGGTATGCACGGGCGAGCGGAGCGAGTGACCAGCCCCTGGGGCGCAAGGGATTGCAGCGGAAATCCCGCAGGATTTGCATCCTGGGCTGGTCGCAATTTTGCTTTTGCAAAATTGCTGCTCGCCCATGCATCCTGGGCAAATCCGAGGAATTGGAGCGGAAAGCCCGGTTTTTTTGTCCGCCTTTAGGTTAGCCGCAACCCGAAGGGTTGCGGCGTGCCCATGCAACCAGGACAAAAAAATGCGCCAATATGACGGGAAAAACGTAAATGCTTTTGCGCTGTTCCCTAGCCACCCCGGAAAAAATAATCGCAATCCTGTGTGTTTCATACGCCGACCCCGATATATGTCAGACCTGAGTTTTCCACCAACTCTTTTTTATAAATATTGCGAAAATCAAAGAAAAAACCCTCCGCAAGCTCCGCCTTGATTCTGTCCAGATCAAGGTTGCGGAACTGGTTCCATTCCGTTAAAAGAACAAGGGCGTCGGCCCCGTGGATGGCTTCGTACTCGCCGGCGCAGTAAGTTACCGCCCCCGCTATATCCGCGAGCCTCCATTTTGCCTCCTCCATCGCGGCCGGATCATAGGCGCGGAACCTCGCGCCTCGGCGGGCAAGCTCCCCCATAATCGTCAGGGCGGGCGCCTCGCGCATGTCGTCGGTATTCGGCTTAAAGGCAAGGCCCAGTACCGCCAGGGTTTTGCCCTCAAGGGTCCCCAGCCGGGAGGCGATTTTTTCCGCCATAAGCAGTTTCTGCCGCTCATTCGCGCAAATAGCCGCCTCCACGATGCCCAGGGGAACATCCGCCTTTTTCGCGAGCTCCGCCAGGGCGCGGGTATCCTTGGGGAAGCAGCTCCCCCCGTAGCCGGGGCCCGCGTGGAGGAATTTCGGCCCGATGCGGCCGTCCTTCCCCATAGCCCTGGCCACATCCTGGACATTGGCGCCCAGCTTCTCGCAGAGGTTGGCCATCTCGTTGATAAACGTGATCTTGACCGCCAAAAAGGAGTTGGAGGCGTACTTGATCATCTCCGCGGTTTCTATGCCCGTCTCCACAAAGGGCGTATCGTTCAGATACAGCACCCGGTAGACCTGTTTCATCGTCTCCAGGGCGCGCGGGGAATCGCAGCCGATCACAATCCTGTCGGGATGGGTAAAGTCATATACCGCGGAGCCTTCGCGGAGAAACTCGGGGTTGGACACGACATCGAATTCGCAGGCCCGCCCGCTTTTTTCCAGCTCGTCCCGTATCCAGCCTTTTACCCGGCGGCCCGTACCCACGGGAACCGTGCTTTTCGTCACAACGACCTTGTAGCCGCACAGGGAGCGGGCAATCGTCCGGGCCGCGGCCTCCACATATTTCAGATCGGCGCTGCCGTCCTCGGCGGAGGGGGTTCCCACGGCGATAAAAACAACCGAGGCTTCCCGCACGGCCCCTTCCACATCGGTCGTAAAGGAAAGGCGTTTATAATAGGTAGTGCGCTGGGCAATCGCCTCAAGGCCCGGTTCGTAAATGGGGATTTCGCCCTTTTTCAGTTTTTCGATTTTCGCGGAATCAATGTCGGCGCACACGACGTTCAGGCCGAAATCCGACAGGCAGGCGCCCGTTACCAGCCCCACATAGCCGGTTCCTATAACCGCTATGGTATGCATTCCCGCAGAGTGCATGCTATTTTCCATAAAACTCCCTGTACCAGCGCACAAAATTTCCTATGCCGGTTTGCAGATCCACCCGAGGTTTGTATCCGAAATCCCTCTCCAGGTCGCGGGTATCCGCCCAGGTCGCGGGCACGTCCCCCGCGGGCATAGGTTTCAGAATTTTCTCCGCCGTCTTTCCTGTTTCAGTTTCGACGGCCCTCACCAAATCCATAAGCCCCACGGGGCTTCCCCTGCCTATATTATACACCTTCCACGGCGCGGAGGAAGAGGAGGGATCCGGGCTTTCCGCCTTCCACGCGGGATCCGCCGCCGCGGGTTTATCAAGAACCCTTAGGATGCCTTCAACAATATCGTCGATATAAGTAAAATCCCGCCTCATGTCGCCAAAATTGTTGATGGTGATGGGTCTGCCTTCAAGCACGGCCCCGGTAAAAAGGAAATACGCCATGTCGGGCCTGCCCCAGGGGCCGTACACGGTAAAAAACCGCAGACCCGTCGCCGGAACCGCGTACAGGTGGCTGTAGGCGTGGGCCATAAGCTCGTTCGCCTTTTTCGTCGCCGCGTACAGGCTTACCGGATGGTCCACGACATCCTTCGTTGAAAAAGGCTGGCGGGTATTCAGGCCGTACACGCTGGAACTTGAGGCGTAACACAGGTTCATAATCCCGTTTTGGCGCACCGCCTCCAGCACATTAAGAAACCCGCTAAGGTTGGCCCCCGCGTAGGCATGGGGATTCCTCAGGCTGTAGCGGACGCCCGCCTGGGCCGCAAGGTGGCACACGGCGTCAAACTTTTCGCCCGCGCACAGCTTCCCAAGTCCCTCCCTGTCTTCAAGGTCAAGCCGCACAAAACGGTAATTCGGAAATTTTTCGCTCCGCACGGGTTTTCCGGATTCCCCCGCGCCGCCTATTCCCGCTTCCGCAAGACGCGCGTATTTGAGCTCAGGATCATAATAGTCGTTGATGCAGTCAAGCCCAACAACCTCATCGCCCCTGCGCGCCAGCGCGGAGGCCGCATAAAAGCCGATAAATCCGGCCGCTCCCGTCACCAGAATTTTCATTGTTCCTCTCCGTTTTTTCGGGCCTGCGATTGTTTTTTTTCGGGCGCCCGTGGATTTTTCGGCAAAGCCGAAAAATCCAGCCGGGCTTTCCGCTCCAATTCCTCAGCCCGCCTGCGGCGGGCTTGCAGGATTCCGTTGGCGCTCACCTGCCGCAGACAGGTGAGCGCCATACAATCCATACCTATCGGAACAAAGCCCGGAGGGCTGTATTTCCGCTTCAATCCGGGATGCATGGGCGAGCAGCAATCCTGTCTTCAGGATTGCGACCAGCCCCTGGCGCACCCAGGGGCTTCCGGTTGTGGAACCGCGGTTCGCGGACCTGTATGCCAAAAAAATAATCGCACCCCTTTTTTCTTATAATCAATCCTTATAATTCTTATGTATGATTGATAACTTACAAAAAAAACGCTATTTTGCATATATGCATATTGCCTTTATCGTAACCAGGGCGGATTCCATAGGCGGCGCGCAGATTCATGTGCGGGACCTCGCTTTCCGGCTTGCCTCCGGCGGCCACAGGGTTACGGTACTTGCCGGCTGCGAAGGGGAACTCTCCCGCATGCTGGCGGAAAAAAACATCGCCTTTCTGGTTATAAAAAACCTGGTACGCCCCATCAGGCCGGTCCGGGACTTTCTCGCGATTCTGGAAACCCGCCGCCTTCTAAAAAAATTGAAACCTTCTATTGTTTCCACCCATACGGCAAAGGCCGGCATGGTGGGCCGCATCGCCGCCCGGAGCCTGGGCATTCCCGCCATCTTTACGGCGCACGGCTGGCAGTTCGCCGAGGGCATTTCCGGCGCGCAGCGTTTTTTTGTTGAAAACATCGAACGGCTTACCTCAAAGATGTGCAAAAAAATCATCACGGTATCCGGGTTCGACAGGAAGCTCGCCCTGGAGCGCAAGGTCGTAAAGGCGGAAAAACTCATCACCATCCATAACGGCATGCCCGAGGTGGAGGAGGCCCTGCGCGCGCGCCATACGCGCATGGCGCATAACGGGACAGTCCGCCTCATCATGGTCGCCCGCTTCCAGAGGCAAAAAGACCATCCCACGCTGCTGCGGGCTTTGGCGAGGATCAGGGACAAAAACTGGAACCTGGAACTTGTCGGCGACGGGCCGGATACGGAAAAAATCCAAGGCCTCGCGGCGGAGCTGGGCATAGCCGAAAGGATAGACTTCGCCGGACAGCGGCTGGATATTCCCCGGCGGCTCGCGGAGGCGGATGTGTTTGTGCTGGCGTCGAAGTGGGAGGGTTTTCCCCGAAGCATCCTGGAAGCGATGCGCTCAGGACTGCCGGTGATTGCCACGGACGTGGGCGGATGCGGGGAATCGGTTCTGGAGGGAGTAACGGGATATTTGGTCGAAAAAGAAAATGAGGAAGCCCTTGGCGCAAGGCTCGCGGAGTTAATCGCTTCGGAAGAAACGCGCAAGGCTATGGGACAGGCCGGACGCAGAAGATTTGAGGAAGAGTTTACCTTTGATGCTATGTACGAAAAAACAATGAAGGTTTATGAAGAAGTCATTTCAGGGGGAAGTTGTTTAGAAACCTAGGGTTTCTAAACAACTGTATTCAATAAAGGCGGGCGCGGGAAGGCAGCAAAAAATTAACAGGCCGAACGCCGGATTATAAATGAGCGGTTCCCGTTACGCAAGAGGATTGTAATCCGGGGAATTAAACCGCGGCCCGTACTTTTAGGACGCAGAGGAAAAACGGCGCTTTTCACATAGAATTTTTTATCCCCGCCGGCGAGGCGGGCCGTGTTTTTCGCGCGGTCGGCGATTTTCCCTTTATCGGACGGGTGGAGCGGTTCAAACTAATCGCCTTGCCAGGTAAACTTGGTCCAGTTCTTCTTTTCAAAAATATTGTCTTTCACGTGATGGAATTCGGAATCCCCGCGCAAGACCCGGTAATCAGGAAAATTATGGGGCTGGGTAAAACCATTCAGCAAAATATTGACGCCATTGTCTTTGTCGGGTTTTAGCTCCTTTCCTGTAAAGGGATTTACAGGAGAGGAGATCAACCCCTGCGTCGCAAGCAGAGGAACATCGGCGTTGGTCATAAAGCTCATATCTGTCTTTACCTCTCCTTTCGCGTAAAAATCCTTTACCAGCAAAATCGGATTATGGTCAGCGATAATTTGATTCATTTCTTCCGTAATGAAGGGCTTAAAAATGCCTGCCTGGTCATGATCCGCAACAATAATAATGCGCGTGTTGTCATATACCCCCTGCTCCCGCAATACATCAAACCATTTTGCCAAAAGTAGACAAGCTGCGACATGGACATGGTAATCCTGAAAAGCGAACGAATCCCCGTAAAAACGGTCCGGCCCCAAATCCGTTACCCGCGCCTTGACCGTGTAGTCGGGATACTGCAGCCATGCGGCGCTATGGGTTAAATTATTCACCAGCAGCGTTAGGGTATTTCCCTCTTTGGTTATGGAGGTGAGCTGGGGTAAATAATGCAATTCCGAGTAACTACTGAGCGCCAGCACTATATCCTGCCGGTCATTGCCTACGGCATTCCAGTATGAACCATCCCGGTATACGGCTGTTCGCAAAGCGGGGGGAGCAATAGCAAACAAGCTAAACATCACAAAATTACGGCGAAGCACCAGGTCTGGTTTTATTTCCACAGGCGCATCCTCTCCAAGTTCTTCAATAAAAATCCGATCGTATTTCCCCATAAGATTTTCCGAATTAATGCCCCGCGAGGTAAAAAAAGAAATATCCGGCATATTCTGATAATTAACGTAGGGCAAATCAAAGGCGGAAACCGTATAGCCTTGCTGCTGAAACAGCGTGGGCAGCAGCAAAAGCGCCTCATTGTGTTTGTCCACCATGGGCTTGTCTTTTCTTTCATGAAATTTTTCCGGGGTGTATTCGTATCCTCCAAAAATGGGCGGCGCCCCAAAAATCGTAGAGCCAAAAAACGATACGGTATTGGGATAATACACAAACCCGGAAAAAGCCGATTTGAGTTCTTCCCTTTCCTCAAGAATCAGGGGGAAAAAGGCGCTGACGGCCCGGTCAATCATAATAATAAACACATTTTTACCTGATTCAGAAAGCTGAACAACCGGCTGTGGTTTTTTATCCGCACGGGCGTATGTTTCGTTACTCAGCACTACCTCGCGGTGCGCGCTATATCCTTGTTGAATATCCACCGCCTTCCAGAGCGCGGCCGCGCAGCCGCCCATGATTAAGATGGTCATTAATGCGGAAAGAATTTTTATTTTACCCGATCTATACACCAGCGCACACCCGAATAAAATAGCGACGCATACAAAAATATTTGATACCCAAAACGGCGAGGTTCCGTAAAAGTTCACCCCCAGGGGAAAGGTTAACGTTTTGGACAGCATTCCATAGCTGCCCGGAAATCCAAAGGCATTAATTATTCCCAATATAACCAGCGCGGCCATCCCGAAAGAGAAAAAAATCCTGACTTTTCTTGAAGAAATAAGAAATATATATCCCGGCCAAAACACCAGCAGCCCGCTCACGGCCAAAACCGCTGGGATTAAAACCCCAAACGGGCTGGGATTCTCTGCGAGAAAAGAAAATTCCGAGGGATCAGAAGCGGCCACATTAAACGGTATAACGATTCCGCATAAAAGCCATGCGGCGGCGCAGGAAAGAAAAAACAGAACCCGTATATCCTTTTGCTGATTTTTGAGGTGAGAAAAAAACCTCTTTCCCGCAAACCGGATCCCCGCAGCATACAGCGGTATTCCTGCGGCAAGAATAGAAACAGTAATGGCTATTGTTTTTGTAATTTCCTTGCTGTGGGGACGAAAAGAAACAATATATATGCACGCGGCGGCAAGACATACAAAAGCGATTATTACGCCAACCGGCAATATTTTTTTTGGATTCTTTAATTTATACAAAATGTTTTTTATCAAAGAAAAAATATTGTTGCATGTCCAGTATATCACAAGGGCCGCAGGCGAAGCATACAAAAGAACAAAAAAAATCAGGGCCATTATATACAACTGCGCACGTTCCCGAAAAGGAAAACCCCGCGCGTATATCGCGCCCGACACAATGTTTATCAGCGTCATAATAACAGGAAGAATATTAATAGAAAAAGAGCCCAGCCGCAAAAGGCCATCAGGAGCGCCAAGATCGGGGATAACAAAAAAACTTGCACCTTTGAGGACCTCAAGATGGGAAAGAAAGGAGTATGCGGCTATAAAAAAGGGAATCTGGATTAAAAGACTCATGGAACCACGCAAAGCCATCAGCGGGTGATAATGGTTCTCCCGGTAGTACATTGAAAGAATCAAATACCGTTCGTCCCCCTTAAAATGCGTACGAATACTTTCTCTGCGCTTCTGCATTTTCCGCTGAATCGCGCGCTCCTTTTCCTGCAAGCTCTCCGCCTGCGCATACAGCGGAAGACAAAGAAAACTCACAAAGACGCTTACGCCCACAAGGGCGAAGCCATAATTGCCCCGCACCGTAACAAAGAAAAAAGTGTAGGCGGTTTCAATGATAAGCTCCAGGGGCATTATTATTATTAAATAAAGAACCTCAGACATGTTCCGGACCTCCTGCGGCACCCGAACACAGACTCTGCCGGGAAACAAGATAATCCGCGGCGCGTTTTCCGCTTTCCCCGATATGCTGCCACGCCGTATCCCGCGCGCGTTTTACGGCCTCACCAAATTCTTTGTTTTCACACGCGCGCAAAATAATCTCCTGTATAGTGCACAGCTGTTCGTCGTTCAATTCAATTCCAAATGTTTTTACCGCTTCAAATTTCCACGGGGCATGGTCAATGTCGCTCGCGTCGTACATTTCCAGATCGAAGTGGGAACTTGCGTATAATACGGGTTTTTCAAAAAGAAAAACAAAATCAAAAATAATGCCCGAATAATCGGATATCATCACATCGGCCCGCGACAGGGACAGAAGGTTTTCCGGGGAATAATCCCACTCAACATTTGCGGCCTCCGCATAGCGTGCCTGGAGCCGCGCAAGTATGCCCATTTCCGATTTGCGGGACTGGGGATGAGGACGGACAATAATCCGCCAGCCGGTGTGCACAAGAGGGTCAAGGAGCTTCTCTCCAAAAGCCGAAAGAAGCGCCCCGGAACCCCAGGAGGGAGAAACCAGTACGGTATACGCAGAGCCTTCGCGCGATGATTCCTTAAAAGTCCCTTGAGTCTGCATCAGCTCCTTTTTTTCCCGCAGCACATCTAGATAGGCGCTGCCGACAACAACCAATTCCTTTTCGCGCGTTTTCCTTATGCGCTCCAGTTCGCGAATATCCTTCTTCTGGTATTCTCCGGAAAGCAAAATGGAATCGAACCAGTCGATGCCGAAAAGCCGGTAAAATGTAACATCCCCCGTATCATGAAGAATATGGGCGTAATGCTTTACCCCTTTTGAACGCTTAAGCTGATACACTTCAAGGCTTGGCGTTGTCATAAGACATATGTCGGCCTGCAAAAAATTCAGACGCATACACGCCTTGTTCCCCTCTCCGATATATGTTCCTGTTACATGTCGGAACGATTCATCAAAAAAAGGATCATCCTTTGCCGAGGTATAATATACAACAGAAATACCGCGTTTTTCAAATTCCTCAAGAACAGGCTTAAAAACATTCCAGTACTGTTTGCCCTCGTTGTATACAACAAAGGGGGAATATCCTGACGCCGAAGATGTTCCTTTTCCCGTTATAAGAAATTTCACTTTAATAAACGCCGCCTTCCCCACAAAATACAGGGCGGTGGCGCATCCGATAAGAATCGAGAATAAAATGCTCCCCGTTCCGGGGTCTATATAGGCTAACTGAATCTCAAAATCCATTTATATTTCTGCCTCTATCGTTTTCGCGTACACCAGCTCCCGCGCCCGCGCGAGATGGCGCTCGTCGTCGATTTCCGCCCAGGCAAGGTCGGGAACAAGCCGGCAGGGAATGGGGCAGGTTTTCGCGGTTTCCGTAAGGCCCGCCTCGTATTCAACCTCCAAACTTGTTTTGAAAAGCCGCTCCACCGCCACACAATAGGCTGTGTAGAGCCTCGCGGAAATTTTGCTGATTCCCACAAGCTCTCCCTCAATGCCGGGCCCAAGCGCGGCCCTGTCCTTGGCCATGGCCACAAGGTTCCCGCCCCGGGTTTCCACATAGACCTCATCCCCGGAAGACGTTTTTCCCGAAAGCAGGATTATGTCGGGCCTCGGGTCTTCCCGCAAAACCTCCAGGGCGCGCCTCTCGTAGATAAGGTCGGACTCCAAAAGAAAAAAATCCTCGTCCGGCGCCAACAGCCTCCGCGCCAGGTACAGGGAATAGCCGCTGCCCGAGGCGGCAAAAACCTCGTTCTTTATGGTTACGGCAAAACCGTCCGTTTCCGCGGCAAGTTCGTCGTACATCCCCGACAAGTGCCCGCTCACAAGAATCACCCTGCGCGCGCCGCAGCACCTGAGCTTGTCAAGAGACTCCTCAATAATCGTTTTCGCTCCCAGCCGCAAAAAACCCTTGGGGGCTTCCCTCCCCATATCCTTTAAGCGGGTTCCCATGCCCGCGGCGAGGATAACCGCCGTTCCAACATTCGTACCCATACCCTCTTCACCCCTTCATCACGGTTTTGAACACGCCGATAAGCCTGTCCACATCGCTGTCAAGAATGTCGCCCATATTGGCGATTCTGAAAATTGAATGGTACAGCCCGCCCTGCCCCGCGTAAATAACAAAGCCTTCCTCTTTCAGAATATCATGAAGCTCCCCGTAGGTTTTCCCCTCCGGTAATTTGAAAGACGACATATAGGAAGCATAGGCCTCTTCCGGCAAAAACCGCTCTATGCCCATCGCGGCAAACTCCTGCCGCAGCCTGCGGGAAATCGCCAGGTAACGCGCCCGGCGGCTCTTCCAGCCCCCCTGGTCTTCCAGTTCTTCCAGGGCTTCCCGCAGGGCGACGCAGGCGTGGGTAGCCTGGGTAAAAGGCGAAAAGCCGCTCTTCTGTTCCTTATACATTTTGTAAAGGTCAAGATACAAAGACGAAGCCTGCGTCTTGCCCGTTTCCATCAAATCCCTTCTGGCAAGAACAAAACAAATCCCAGGTATGCCGTGGACGCACTTGTTCGCCGTCGCGGCAAGGGCCGTCACGTTCCAGTCCGCGAAGCGGATCTCCTCCCCGGCAAAACTCGAAACCGCGTCAACAAAAAAACCCTTCCCGTATTTCCCGCACAACTGTCCCAGGGCGGCGCAGTCGTTCAGCCTCCCCGTGGTGGTCTCGTGGTGAATGGCCGCCACATGCGTAAGGCAGCCGTCTTTTTTCAGTTCTTCCTCGGCGGCGGCGATATTCACAGGTTCCGGCCAGCCGCCCTTTATCAGGGTAAAAGGCTTTCCCTGCGCCTCCAGCATTGACGCCATCCTCTCCCCGTACACGCCGTTTGCCACCACAAGGGTCTTGCCGCTGCGGGGCGCGAGGCTTTGCAGCATGGCCTCCACGGCGCAGGTTCCCGAACCGCTTGCGAGCGCCGCCTCGTAATCCGCCGCGCAGCCCTCGTAGACATTTCCGATACGCTTCTTTATATCCAGCGTAAGGGCCGCGAACTCCGGCTCCCGGTGGCACAGGTCCTCCCTCGCAAGAGACGCGCGCACCCTCTGCGAAATGGTAACAGGCCCGGGATTCAGCAAAATTACCGGCCGGTTCTCTGGTTTCATGTTTTCTCCTTTGATATATTTTGGAGGGGGGAAGTCTCCCCCTACGGGCGCACTTCGTTGCGCCCTACCCCCTCATGCGGGGGCCTATCCCGCAAGCACAGGCGCGGAAAGCGGCTTTATAAAAACGAAATCGCGCCCGCCCCCGCAACGCCCCCAAGCCGCCTGAGCAGCAACACATGCAGGCCCGTTATATGCTGCGACGTTAAGGCATATTTTTATTTGTTTTTATATTCTTTCATTGCCAAGTTACTTAGTTCTTTTACCGACATATCATTAAATAAATTCCTTTGCCATTCCGTATAATCGAATGGTTCTCGAATAATAAGGCTAATAAAGCGTTCTGCTTCCACTCGTCCCAGCTTGTTTATTAAAATTTGCATACCCTCGCTCCGCAGGGCCATTTCTGCATACATAATTATTCCTCCAATTCGTTTATAAAAGTCAATGGATTTATTATTCTTATATCACGTACTCGTAAATTGAACAACTGTTTATCTGCTGTTATTAAATAATCAGAATGCGTATAAACACTACAAGCAATATGTAACGCATCTCTTGTCCTTATATTTTTCTTTTTTAAATTTTCCGCATATTCAATAATTTCGTCATTTTCAATACAATGTATCTTTGCAATGTTTTTCCAGTCATAAATAGTATTGCGTCTATCATCGAATTTATTTTGATTATTTTCATATTCTAAAATATAAGACCAGACCAATTCGTATTTGTTATCCAAGACACCTTTTTGTATGAACAGCTTTGCCTCAGTTTCAAGTTTTATCTTCAACTGATTTTGATCATCAAATGGCCTATTAAAAGTACAGTTATCCAAATAAATCCTCAATTTTTTCTCCATAGTTAACGCATAATGAGTTTATGATCGCGCCCCACTTTTTTCAGATACTCCGCAAAACGCCGCGCCGCTTCCGCAGGCGTTATGGTAGGCCGGGGAAGATCGGCGGCGGTCCCGGATTGTATTCCCGCGCGCACAAAGGTAAGCGCGTTGTTTGCGTGGCCCCTAAGAATATCCGCAAGACCCTCCGCGCTTACGGTATCTTCTACCCGTTCATATCCGCAGGCCGCGGCAATGGCCGGAATATCAACCGACGCGGAAACCGTGGCCTGGTTTCCCGTGGACTCATAGCGCCCGTTGTCAAACACAATATGGACAAGGTTTTTCGGCTTTTCATGCCCCACTGCGGCCAGCGCGCCCATACGCATAAGAAAGGCCCCGTCCCCGTCAAGGGCGATAACCCTGCGTTCCGGCTGTACCAGGGCAATGCCCAGGGCCAGGGACACGAGGCAGCCCATGGAACCCACCATGTAAAACTGGTTTTCCGCGTCCCCAAGGGCGTACAGTTCCCGCCCGGTAAACCCCGTTGTGGCGAGAATCGCGTCCCCGGGGCGGCCGGCGGCCCGCAGCGCCTTCAGCATATCGCGGCGGCTGTGGCAGGCGGCCTTTCGGGGCGAAAGCCCGCTGCGCGAAAAAACCGGCGTCAAAGGCGCATCCGGTTCCGCGCGCAGCCCTGCGGGAGCAACCGAATCCTTGCGCATAACAAAGGCAAAGGGCAGGGCCTCTTTATCCATATAGGAAACAGCCCTGTCAAGAGCCGCAGCAGCCTCCGCTTCTTCCCGGGGAAAATACTCCCAGCGGATCTTCAGCACGTCAAGCATGGCGCCTGTCACAGGCCCCATAAGGGCGTGCTGCGGTTCGTCGGGCGGGCCGCCGGGTTCTCCCCGGAGGGTTACCACAAGCAGCACGGGTATTTTAAAAACATAATTCAGGGAAGTCAGGGGATTCACCGCGTTTCCCAGCCCGGAGTTCTGGAACATCACAACGCCGCGCCGGCCCGCGAGCGCGGCCCCGGAAGCGATTGCCACGGCGTCTCCCTCATTGACGGCGGCGGTATACCGAAGGCCGGGATCCGCGATAACGTAATTTATAAGCGGCTTTAAATACGAACAGGGAACCCCCGTCCACAGGCCAAAACCCCTTCCCCGGGCCGCGCGGACAAAAACCTCAGCGCCTATCACGCGAAACTCCCCGCAAGGAGTATGTCCTCCACGCTGTCGATGTCAAGCCAGCCCCCGGTCGTATACAGAACCCGCACCGCCTCCCCGCGCCGCACAAGCGCGTTCATCAGATAGCCCATTTCCGCATTCCTGTTTTTTGGCTCGCAAAGAATCCCGTCAAGCGTGGAGCGCAGAACGGCGAATTTATCGGCGGTAACCCGCAGGGCTCCCACCCATTCACCGTGAATCCTGCCGCATTCCAGTATGTCCGCGGGCGTGCTCACCCTCTTCAGTGTAACAACGGAGTTAAACGTCCTGCGCGACAGGGCCTCGGAACACTCAACGTAATCGGCAAAACGGTTTCTGTTCACGCCTTCCTGCCAGTTCGTGTCCGCGATAATCGTAAACGGCGCGGCGCTTTCAAGAAGAATCTGGAGAATATACTTGCGGACAAGCACATCGCCGTAGGCAATGATAAGATCGCGCGGCTCCCGTATCGTATCAAGGGCAGCTTTCAGGGAATACAGTTCGCCCGTATCGGCGTAGGCGTCATTATCGGCAAAAGCGAGATTCGGCAGATTCACCGTATCCTTTTTATAGCCCCGCACAACGGTAATATCCTTCAGCCCCGCCGCGTTATACGCATCGGCAATGTGGGCAAGAAGCGGCTGCCCGGCAATCTCGACCATCGCCTTGGGCTTGTTTTCCGTTAAAACGCCAAGGTCTTTTCCCCGCGCCGCGGCAAGGATGACGACCGCGGTATTCTCGCCCTGGCGGGGCAGGTACAGCCTTTCGGCCGTCTCAAGCTCATCCATGCCCTGCAAACGGAACACTTCCTTTACGGGCGCAATTTTGTCTTCCACAGCGGTCAGGGTTTCTTCGGACTTGAGGATCCCTGCGGTTTTCTGCATCGCGCGAATCGCCGATCTCAGAATCTGGTTTGCCCAGATAAGCACCGAAAAACCGTAATCGCGGAAAACCCCGGTGGGCGTGGAATAGTATTTTGTGGGAACGATAAGCACGGGGGAACGGCCGCCCCATTCTTTCTTAAAGGCCAGAACCTCGTCCGCCACGCCAAGGGCGCTGTGAATCAGTATGCCGTCGGCGCCCGCCTTGTGGTACGCCTCCGCCCGGCGCAGGGCCTCTTTCAGGCCCCAACCCGCGATAAAGGCCTCGACCCGGGCGATAATCGAAAACTCATCGTCGCCCTGCGCGTCCTTTCCCGCCTTGATTTTACCGCAGAACTCTTCCATATCGGCCAACGGCTGGGCAGTTCCCCTGACGAAACTGTTTGTTTTCGGAAAAAGTTTATCCTCGATGCACACCGCGGCGACCTTCCGCTGTTCCAGCTTGCGCACAAGCCGCCGCATGTTGTTGAAATTCCCGTAGCCCGTATCCCCGTCCAGAAGAATCGGAACCGTCGTTACGTCGGACATAAACTCCAGCACCTCAAGAACCTGCGTCCAGCTTGCCTCGTTAGAGTCCCGCACGCCAAACTGGGAGCTGATGGAAAGCCCGCTGCCCCAGATGCCGGGAAAACCCGCCTCTTCCACAATCTTCGCGGAAAGGCCGTTATGTGCCTCGCACATAAACTCAAGCGTATCCGACTCAAGAAGTTTTCTGAACCGCGTTGTCTTTTTCATCTCCGCCCGCCCGAGCCTCCTTACGATATATTCTGTGGCCGACTGCTTTTAATAAATGCATCAAGCATTTCTATGCGTTTTCTCAAGGCAAGAGCCAATCTTTTCTTCCGTTCAATTTCAAAATGAGCGTTTTTCAGCAACAACTCAAGATACTCATCCTCAATTCCAACAAGTTTATTTTTGTCGTACCAGGAAAAGTCCGTTACCAGTTTGATTTGCGCAAAATGGGTGCTTTCAAAACATTTTGTGCCTATAATCCCATTCTCGTTTATGTCATTGATATTTTTATCATGCCACAGCGAGGTCCCGGAATCATACACCGGAGCCGGATACACATATTCCAGTGTTTCGGAATTTCTTATGGCCCCAAAGTTTGAAAAATGCCTGTCGGTATTCGCGATTATATAATCAACAACCATCATTTTATTCAAGCGGTCAATAATATTTTTTATATTCAGTTTATCGCAGCATTTTATATAATGCCGATAAAAACTGTCGTTAATATTGCGGTACAGCGCCTCAAAAATATGTGACGCGTATACCAATTCATATTCTCCGTTTGTCATGTTTTCGCATATACTATAATACTCTCCGTCTTCATACAGTAAGTCATATTTTACATGCGGTATATTCAATCTTTGACAAATTGAAGACGTTATCGCTTCATTAAACGGTTCCTGATAATTTCCCGAACTCCCACCTTTTATCAGCATTCTTTTGCCGTCTATCACGCTCCAGCGTTTTATCAATTTTCCGTCTGATGAATTATCCGGCGCGCGTAAATTATATGTGTCTTTTTTACTTCTATAAAAAAAGGCGTCCCCAATATCAAAAGAAAAATCATTCTCATAAAAATTTACCTCTTTCCATTTTAAATGAACATCTTTTGGGCAAACCCAATAGTGATCCGTCAGGCTTATGCCAAAACTCTTTATTAATAACTCGTTTTTGTTTTTTACATTGATTTCTTTCAGAACTTCATAAAAACGCTCTCTTTCCCCGGGTATTCCCCTTCCAACCCACCAATCTTCAATGCGACCGACATGAATCCTGCCATCTTCCTGAACAACTCCTGCCGGAAAATGATCTTTATTATAAACAGTTACTATATTATCAATTATATTTTTATCGTTAAAAGAAAGCCCGGCAACTTCGACATCTTTATGTTTAAGTATATATTCCACCGTTATCCTTCATGGCGCATGTTACGCGCAATACGCCCCGTCCAGTTTTTTCAGTTCCGAAAACGTGTCGATTTCGGCAATATCCTCAAAAGCGCATTCCCGGACTTCCACGCTGTAGTCCTTAATAAAATATTCCAGCGCGATCTGGTCCCAGTAGCGCTCCCTGCCGCCGGGCATTTTATACACTTCCTTGATATGCTCCGCGAGCCTCGCCCCGTCTTCCCTGTTCCA
>JAISXE010000126.1 GCA_031270615.1 Spirochaetia bacterium | reverse complement strand
GGGACGATAAAAGGCTCGCCGCCTGCGGCGCGGACTTCTTCGCCCAAAACCCTTACCGCCAGGGGCAGGTTCGAGATGCCCCGCGAACCCACGGCGATGGCTATGCGCGAACCCTTTTTCAGGGACGAAAGCGTTTTCTTTTCGGCGATCTGCCGCCGCAGCTCCCCCGCGACATCGACCTCTTTGGGATGGGGAAAGATCTGGCGCACTTTCGCCATGCGCGGGATTTCAATACTTTTCAGAAGATCTTCGATAACCTTCCAGTCGCCGCTGCCTCCGACGTGAATCATGACGCTTTTTTCTCCTCTTGGTTGATTTTATAGGCCGCGATAAGCGCGAACACAATGGATACCACGGACAGGATCAAAAAGAACAGGGAAATGGGCCGTTGCAGGAGGATGGTCCAGTCGTTTCCCGACACCAGCATGGCGCGGTTTAAGTTGTCTTCGGCCATGGGACCCAGGATGACGCCCAGCACAAGGGGCGCTCCCGGATAGCCGTACTTCCGCATAAAAAAACCGATAACGCCGAAGACGACCGCCACCAGAACGTCAAAAAGGCTGTTCCCCAGGGTAAAAGCGCCCACTACGCACAGCACCATGATGACAGGCATAAGTATCTGGTACGGCACTTTCAGAACATAGGGCGCGAACTTCGCCGAAAGGAAGCCCAGGATCAGCATGACGAACTGTATGGTTATCATGCCGCTGAATATCGCGTACACGACATGGGGCATTTCGATAAAAAGAAGCGGCCCCGGCTTTACCCCGATAAGCGTCAGCGCGCCCAGCATGACCGCCGTTACCGCATCGCCCGGCACGCCCAGGGTCAGCATGGGAATCATCGCGCCGCCCGTCGTCCCGTTGTTCGAGGCTTCCGGCGCGGCCACCCCTTCGATGGCGCCGTTGCCGAACTGGTCGCGGTTCTTCGAGAACTTCTGCACGACGTTATACGCAAGGAAGCAGCTTATGGCCCCGCCCGTTCCGGGGATGATGCCGATAAACACCCCTATGACCGCGCCCACGATGAGGGCCATGGAAATCGCCTTGAGGTCGCCCAGGGAAGGAATCACGTCCCGCATTTTGATTTTCTGCTCCACAATCCTGTTCTCGTCTTTCAGCACCGGGACCTCGGTAAAAACCTGCGCCACGGCGAACACTCCTATCAGTACCGGCAAAAGCTGGAAGCCGCCCATAAGGTATATGTTGCCGAAGGTGAACCTGTCGACGCCGACAATGACGTCAATGCCGACTGTCGATGCCAAAAGCCCGATCCAACCGGCAAGGAGGCCCTTGATGATGTTTTTCGCGGAGGCGCTCGCCATAATGGTAAGGCCGAATATCGACAGCGAAAAGAAATCCGCGGCCTGGAACTGGAGCGCCACCCTGGCAAGCTGCGGCGCGATAAGAATAAGACAGGCAGTGCTGAAAATGCCGCCAAAGAAGGACGCCACGGTCGCGATGCCGATGGCCTTTCCCGCTTTTCCCTGCTGGCATAGCGGGTAGCCGTCCAGAAGGGTCGCCGAGGCCGAAGGGGTTCCCGGCGTGCGCAGCAGAATCGCCGAAACCGAACCGCCCATCATCGCGCCGCAGAACAGGCCCGCAAGCATGATCATGGCCGTGTCCGCCGGGAGGTAGTACACAATCGGAAGAAGCAGGATGATGCCCATGGAGCCGGTCATGCCGGGGAGCGCCCCGATAATGACGCCCAGAGTCGTCCCGAAAACCATCAGCCCGAAGGTAAGGGGCTGGAAAACGATGCTGAAACCTGCGAATAAATTGTCCAACATGATTGAGGCCCCTTTTAAAACAGCCGGAAAACCGGCAGCATGACAAGGAACAGCACGCGGAATATCAGGTAGATCGCCGCCGTGACCCCTATGCTGACCAGCGCCATGGTGAGCCATTTCCTGTAGCCGAAAAAGTATATTCCGAAAAACAGAAAAAACGGAGTCGCGGCAACGAAGCCCAGAAACCTCATCGACCACAGGTACACAAGCGATACCGCGATAAAAACCACCAGCCTGCGCACCGCTTTCCGGTCAACCTTTTCGGTAAGCGGCGGAAAGCCCCGCAAAAAGCTGTCCATGCTCAGGATGGCGCCCAGAATAAAAAGACCCCCGGCGACTACCTTGGGGTAATCGCCGGGGCCTATGCCTTTTTCAACCTGCATCATCCGGTTGGCGCTGATAAACACAAAAACCGCCAGCGCCATAAAGCCCAGGCCCATTCCGAAATCGGCTCTTCTCGTTTTTTTCATGCGTAACCCCCTATATAAAAATAGAAAGTTCGAATAGCGTGCCGCCAGATACCGTGGAAACCATCATGATTTTACGATGTAAGGCCCCAGGTGTCAAGAAAAACCACTGTCACCAAGTTAAGGCCCGCAATCAGCCCGTGGGGCGCCAGGGATTGCAGCGGAAATACCGCAAGCCCCGCAGGGGCTGAGGAATTGCAGCGGAAAGCCCGGTTTTTGGCGCGGGAGCGCCAAAAAGGCGCAGATATTTTTCTTAACTTGTTGACAGTGCAAGAAAAACATGAAAACCCATAAAAAAGGCCGTTCGCCGAAAAGGGAACGGCCTTGCGTTTAACGTCCGGGGCGCTATTTGTACCTGTTGCCCATTTTGTTGTTTTTGATGATCTCCTCGTAGGCTTTGTCGCTCGAGGCGACAAGGGCGCCGAAATCCTTCGCGCTTGCATACGCGGGAGTGGCGTTCAGCTCTTTCATTTTTGCCACAAACTCCGGGTCCTCAATGCATTTCTTGAAGATGTCGTGCAGCTTCTGCACGATGTCCTCCGGCGTCCCCGCAGGGGCGACGATGCCCCTCCACTGGTTCAGCACAAGGTTAATCCCCAGTTCTTTTCCGGTGGGCACATCAGGAAAGCTGTCAAACCGCTTGTCGCCGAAAACCGCGAGGATGCGCAGCTGCCCGGCCTGGGCGTTGGAGATTCCTTCCGGGGCAACGTTCATCGCGCTGTCGCACTGGCCGCTCATCAGGCCCGTAACGGAGGGGCCGCCGCCGGTAAAGGGAACGTGCAGGAGCTCAATGCCCGCGGCCCGTTCAAACAGAAGGGCGCCCATGTGGTTTCCGCCGCCGGGGCCCGCGTTGCCCACGGAAACCTTGCCGGGATTCTTTTTCGCATCGGCGATATAGTCCTGCAAGGTTTTCCAGGGAGCGTCCGCGCGCACGTTCAGGTAATTACTCGCCTCGACGACTTTGATGACGGGGACAAAGCTGGTTGCCGTAAAAGGAACATTATCCATGTGGGTTTTGATGACGTGGGCAATGTTCCAGTGCATAATCCAGTAGCCGTCCGCGGCTTCCTTTGAAAATTGGGTGATGCCGGGAACCCCCGCCGCGCCGCCCGAGTTGGTAATAACCAGGGGCTGGCCGTTGGCGTACTTGGGGAAAACCGCGGCAAGCGCCCGGAAAACCAGGTCCGCGCCGCCGCCTGCGGCCCACGCCACCATCGCGTTGACGGGCTTTGCGGGGAATTGCTCGGTTGTTTCGGAGCTGCCCCTTGCGAAAAGCGCGCCCGAAACCATCACGCACATCAGTACGGCAGCGATGATTTTTTTCATTTTCTTCCTCCTCTGTTTTATTTACTATCAGCCAATCCGCAAAGCGGATCGCTGGATAATCCCCCCTTACAGTTCCAGAATCGCGGGCCTGCGAAAGGTATGGCCGTTTTTTTTGACAACGATTTCGGGAAAGATGACGGGCTGCGAAACGATAAGCGGCCCCGCGCCTGTGGCAAGCATCGTGTCTTCGCTTTTTGTGCCGGCAATCGAGGGGTTCCAGGTAAAGCCCTGGTTCTCGCAGACGATGTGTTTTGTTTCGTGGTTCACTTTGTAATCGCGGCCTATGTAGCCGATGGAACCGCCCTGGTGGTGCAGTTTGTATTCTTCTGGATAGCCCCTCTCCGCGTAGGCCGCCAGGCCCGCCTTGAAGGCCTCCACCACAGGGCGGCCCGGAACGGTCGCGGCCATGAAGGCGCAGTCTATCTCCACGTTGTCTTTGTATTGTTTTTGCAGGGAATCCGGGACTTTGCCGAGCTGGACAAAACGGGTAATCGACACGATAAGGCCCTTTTTGCGGGCGTTGACGCTTATCATGGCCCGTTTTTCGATTCGCGCGCCCGTGGCCACCGGATGGCGGAACAAGGAGATCCGCTCGTCCGCGGCGACAAAGGGCAGGATGTAATCCATACCCCGCGCCCAGAGCCTTTGCGCAAGGCGGCCCACAACGGCGCATTCGGTGTCGCCGGGCCGCACCGTTTCCGCAGTTTCTTCCGCCACAAGGGCCGTAAGCCTGCCCAGTTCCTGAAAGCGTTCGACTTCCCAGGGGCTAAGGGGCCAGCGCAGGGGGTTGATCCTGCCCGAAATATCCGTTGTACCCGCAAGGCCGCAGTCGGAGCCAACGGACTTTCCCGCAAGACCCGCCACAAGCTCCGCCTCTTTGTCCTCGTACCAGGGGAAGGTTTTTATTTCGTAGCCCTGTTCGGGAAGCAGTTCCTCTTTTTCCATGCGGGGCGCCTCGATATTGCTGCAAATAACGTAGTCCCTGTCCGCCGTAAGGAGCAGGCCCGCGACCCCGGTTTCCGTGGCAAGGCCGACAAGGTTGTACCTGCCGCCGGTTATCCACGCGAAGTTCGAGCTTTTCTTGAGGTAAACGCCGTCGAGTTTTTGTTCGCCCAAAAGTTTTTTTATAAGGTTTTTTTTGCCCTGGATTTCTTCCTGTATAAACATCCCGTCCTCCCTAAAAAGTACATACGCGGCACGCCCTGTCGCATCGTTTTAATCTGTATTATCTTATGGCGTAACACGCCAGTTGTCAAGAAATTTCACCACTGGCCCAGCAATTCCGATTTCAAAACGAAAATCACAAGAAATGCGGTTTTTATGGGAGCCTGTTCCAAAACCCATTTGTAATTCCTCTCCGATTCGGAATTTTGGCGCATTTGCGGCGTAAAACGCCGCAAACCGGGCTTTTCGCTCCAATCTTTTGGCTAAAGCCAAAAGGATTTCCGCTGCAATCCCTTGCGCCCCACGGGCT
>JAISXE010000355.1 GCA_031270615.1 Spirochaetia bacterium | reverse complement strand
TCGCGATTTTCTTTAAGGCCGTACAAGCAGGCAATTTTTGCCCTGGCAAAAATTGCCCCGGAAATTGCGGGGGCTGGTCGCAATCCTGGAGACAGGATTGCTGCTCGCCTGTGTGGACGCTTTCGCGTCCACTATCCCGGCTGGTCGCAATTTGCTTTAAGGCCGTACAGGCAGGCCGTGGGCGAAGCCCCGTGTTGGTAAAGCAAAACGGTCTGCCGCCCATGCGCGAGGGATAGAAGCGGAAATCCTTTTTTTGCCGCCGCGCGGCAAAAAAAGATTGCAGCGAATAGCCCGGTTTTGGCGCGGGGCGCCAAAACGCGCCCAAATCCTTAATCCGCTCACTCCTCACTCCTAATTCCTAATTCCGCCGGGGGAAACAAGCCCGCAGACAAGACGGCACATGGCGTCCGTAGTGGCTTCCTTCGGGGTGTATACGGCCATGCCGGATTCCCCCGCGCAGTCCGCGGTGGTCTGCCCAATGCACACGGCCCTGACCAGGGAAAAATCCATAGAAGGAAACTGGTCGCGAAACGACCGCACCGCGGAGGGGCTGGCAAAAAAAACGTAATCGAAGCGGCCCCCGGCAATAAGGGCGCGGGCATGGGCCCCGCCTTCGGCGGGCAGGGTATCGTACAGGCAAAGCTCCCGAAAGGAAACGCCTTTTGCCCCAAGGGCCTCTGCCAGCCCCGCCGCCGCCCGCCGGCCCCGCGCAAGAAGAACCGTCTCCCCGGCGGCGGCCATTTCCGCAAGCCCTTCCCCCAGGGCCTCCCCGCTGTATGTGTCCGGCATATAATCAGGAAGGAAACCCCGCTTTCTCAAAGCCTGCGCCGAAGCCGGCCCCGTGACGGCGAAACGGCAGGCCGAAAACAGCCGGAGGTCCTTCCCCGCCGCACGGCAGGCATCGAAAAAAATATCTATCCCCGTCGCGGCGGTAAACACAATCCAGGAGAATTTTCCGGCGGCGGCCAGATCCTCTTCCGCCAGATCCAGGGGGACGATCCTGATACAGGGAAAAGGAATGGCCTCGGCGCCCAGACAGCGGATCTTCCGCCGCAGTTCCGCGTTTGTCGGCTCGTGCCGGGTCACAACAATGCGGCACCCGGCAAGCGGGGGGGCTGCCGGCCCGCCAGCCGGCGCGGGGACATGGAGGCGGCAGACTTCCCCAACCAGTATCACCGCCGGGGAGTCCGGGGCCTCCGCCTCGCACAGCCCCCCGACAGTAAAAACACCCACGCTGCGGCGGGATGTCGAAGCGTCCCCAACAACAACGGCGGGCAGGTCCCGGGAAAAACCCGCCCCGGCAAGGCGGCGGCCTATATCCCGCAGGGCCGAGGCCCCCATCAGGATGGCCAGCGTGCCGCCAAGCCGCGCGAGGGCCTCAAGCGCCTCCCGCTTTGGACATCCCCCATCCCTGCCGCGCCAGCTTATTATGTGCAGCGAGGAGCTGAAATCCCTGTGGGTAAGCGGGACGCGGGAATCCGCGGCAGCGGCAAAAACGGAACTCACGCCGGGAACCGCCTCGCAGGGCACGCCGTTTTCCGCAAGAAAAAGCATCTCCTCCCCGCCGCGGCCAAAAAGGAAGGAATCGCCGCCCTTCAGGCGCACAACGGTATTACCGGCGCGGGCTTCCCCAAGCAAAATGCGGTTTATCTCCTCCTGCGGAACAGGATGGCGCCCCGCCGACTTTCCAACCGGAACAAGGCGCGCCGGGGAAGGAACAAGAAAAAGAAGCTCCTCGGACACCAGCCTGTCGTACACAACCACATCGGCGGCCTCAAGCGCGGCCTTCGCCCTCAGCGTAAGAAGCCCCGGATCCCCCGGCCCCGCCCCCACAAGCCAGACCTTTCCCTTTTCCTTCATCTCCTCTTCCCGCCCGTTTTGCCGGTCTTCGCCAGCGGCCAGCGGGGCCAGCGGTTTTCTTCGTCCCGCGCCCACGGACAACTCAAGCCCCCGCCTTCCGCGCCAGGCTGCGGGCCAGCTCCCGCGCGAGGCGCGGGGCGTCCTTCCTCCCGCCCGCGATTTCCTCCCGGAACAGGGGGGCCTCCGCGTTCAGGGCGTACAGGCCCGCAATCAAAACCTCATTGCCGGAAACCCGCGCGTATGCCGCCGCAGGCGACCCGCAGCCGCAGCCCAGCGTTTGGATAAAAACACGCTCCGCCGAGGTCTCCTCCTCCGTAACAGGATCGCGCACGGCGTCAAGAAAGCCGTAGTCCTCCCCGCGCCTGCCCTGTAGGGCCAGCGCGCCCTGCCCCGCCGCAGGAACCATCTCTTCTACGGAAAACACATAGTCCAAAAACGCCGGCACGGCAGGCAGGCCGGAAAGGATTCCGCCCGGTTCCCCCCAGACCATGCCCAGCCGCGCAAGACCCGCCGCCGCAAGCACCAGCGCGCCGTAGCCGCCGCTTTCCAGTTTGGACAGGCGGGTAGGCACGTTGCCGCGTATGGGAGCTATATCCAACCCGGGCGCGAGGCTTAAAAGCTGAACGCGGCGGCGCGGGCCGCCGCAGCCCACAGGCCCCCGGACCGCAGCAAGGGCTTCGCGGGCGCCGGCATAAAAACAACCCGCCACCCCGTGAAAAGGCAAAACAAGCATGTCCCTCGGATCCGCGCGCCGCGCGACCCCCACAATAGGAAGGGCCTCGTCCAGGTTTACCGCAAGGTCCTTCAGGCTGTGGACGCACAAATCGATCTCGCCGCCGCGCAGGGCCTTTTCCAGGGCATCGGTAAAAAGCCCCTTGCCCTCCCTTTCAGGAATCTCCTCAAAAGGCGTATCCGGCATAAGGTCTCCCCTGGTTTTCATCGTGACAACGCGCACGCGCAGCCTAGGATGCGCCCTCGCGATAAGCTCCACGACAAGCCGCGTCTGGGCCAGGGCCAGGGCGCTGTCCCTGCTGCCTATTTTGATCTCACGAAGCACGGGGCCTCCCCAGGAATTCCGAAATCAGGCCATCAAGCCTTTCCATCACCTCCTCCGGCGGACAGCCCTCTTTCAGCCGCCCGCGCTCGCCCCGCAGCCCTTCAAGGAAACCCGCGAAATCCTCCGGCCAGTCTTCCTCCAGCCGCAGCCGCAGCCGCGCCGCCAGCCGGGGGCAGGCGCCGGAAGTGGAAATCCCCGCCACAAGCTCCCCGCGCCGCACAAGCGCCGGGAAAAAAAAACCACACAAATCGGGACTGTCCGCGGCATTCACCGGAATCCCCGCGGCCCGCGCGTCGCGGGCAACGCCCGCATTCAACTCCCGGCTATCCGTAGCCGCGACAACCAGCGCCGCCCCCGCCAAATCCCCAGGCCCCCCGTAGGCCCTCCGCAGAAGGCCCACGCCGCCCCCGCCGGGACACGAAGCGCAAAGGCCCGCGATTTCCCGCGAAGGGCTGCCGTCCACCACCGTGACGAAGGCCCCGAAATCCGCAAGCGCGCGCGCCTTGCGCGCCGCCACCCTGCCGCCACCCACAACAACGCAGGACTTTCCCGCAAGATCCACAAACAAAGGAAAAAAAGGCACGGCCTAAACCCCCAGGGGTTCCTCGAGGGCCACGCCGCCCCTGATAAAAAAACTCTTCACGACAGGCACATCCCCTTGCAACGAAACAATCACATAACTCAGCGAAGGATCAAACGCCAGGCGGATATCCTCCCCGGAAGGCCGCGCCGGGGTCTCCGGATGGCTGTGGAAATTCCCCAAAAGAACAAAACCCTTTCCCCGCATATCCTTCACCGCCCGGAACTGCTCCTCCGGCGCCATGGAAAAATGCCGCGAGCTTTCATCCGTATTGGCAAGGCAGTACACCGCCCTCACCGTCCTCGCGCCGTCCTCCCCAAGCTCCCCCGCAAAAAGACCGCAGGCCTCCTGGGGCAGCCCCGCGCGCGCGTGGGCAATCATGGCCTCGCGATGCTCCGCAGGCAGAATCAGCACAGCCCCGCTCCCTGCCCGCCGCCCATATAATACAGAAATTCCACCACATCGCCATCCCTGACCAGCGTCGTATCGAAATCCTCCCGCGCAAGCATCCTGTCGTTCACCTGCACGCTCACATACTCAGGCATCTCCGCCTTCGCCTCCACAAGGAAGCGCCTCACGCTCATCTCGCCCGGAAGCTCCACCTTCTTCCCATTCGCCGTAACCGTCACACGTCCCTCCACAACAAAAATTTTCCTCCCCATTCAATACACCTTTTCATGATTTTTGACAAGTCCTATCGGATAAATAGGCCAAAAGGAAACAATCTTGCACCTTTCAAAAACCGCTCCGATGCCATCTTCTCATCCCTCATTCTTAATTCCCGTCGGCCTGTCACCTTTATATACGGCAGAACCGTTTTTGGGCCTCTCGCCCCGTTGCCGGGTGGGCAAAGACACGCCCTGGTGGGCGTGCGTTTATTTCGGCGTGTGCGGTCCGCGGTTGATTTTTCCGCGCCTCCTTTTCCGAGCTGCGATTAGTTTTTCG
>JAISXE010000318.1 GCA_031270615.1 Spirochaetia bacterium | reverse complement strand
CCCCCCCCCTATGGGAATACTAGGAATAGGAACCACGGCAGTAAGACATTCCCCCCATCGCTAAAGGGATTTCCCCAAAACCCCGGTCGGTTTTACGCGCAGTGCCGGAATTCCGCATTTTTGCCACCACATCGAAGAACCTTGGGGCCAACCCAGGTTGCATGGGCGAGCAACGAGCGAAGCGAGTGGCCAGCCCGGGTTGCATGGGCGAGCAGCAATCCTGTCTCCAGGATTGCGACCAGCCCCAAAGGGGCTGATGGACCATGCCTTCCAAATCAAGTGCTTTTACGTTTTAGGCAAACAGGCGGAGCCTTGGGAAAGGCCCGTGTGGCAGCCCGAGGGCCGCAGGGGGGGGATTTTTTATTCACACATACGGGCCTGCGCCTGTAAAAATATGTATTTGAGGAGGAGAATGATGAAAGGACTTTGTGTATGGTTCCTTGCCGCGGCGGCGTTGTTTATGGGGTGTTACACCGACTTGGGTCTATACGACCCTGCGGTACCCCTTGAAGAAACCTGCCGTCTGAACATCGACACCCGTTTGGGCATCACGGGGTTTAACGGAAAACCTGTTTCCTGGGGGCACGCCCGTGAAGGCGCGGCGACAATAATATGCATCCCACCGGGCGAACACAGCCTGCGCTTTGAATTCTACTATCGGGATGACAATATTGAGGCCAGCGCCGCCAACTACGCTTTTGTCTACGATTTTTTGCCCGGCCATGAGTACGACATAGAAGCCGAGGTCTCCTTTTTGGGCAAGGTCGAAATTGTTGTGGAGGATCTCAGCGATGACACCTCGCAAACTTTTCCGTTGGGGAATATGGGACTATGGCGAAACATCTAAGGCCGGCTTCGGTTGTTTTTGCTGTATGCTGCGCCCTGTGGTTCGCTTCCTGCGCCAGTCAGCGCACGCTGGTTGCCTTCAGGCCAGGCGGGGAAACCTTCGTCTCCAATTCCGGCGATGGTGCCATCCGGGTCTGGGACGCAAACGGAGCGGAGCTGCAAAGCCTTGTCGGCCATACGGACGCCATAGACTCGCTTTCTTTCAGCGCGGACGGGGAATTTATTCTTTCCTGCTCCCGGGATAAAACAATGAAGATTTGGGACGCCCGGAACGGGCAACTGATACAAACCCTGTCCGCGGCTTCCGCCTCTTCCGGCGTTTTTGATCCTTCCGGGGAGCGGATATTCGCCGTGAAAAACTTCAGTGAAATCAGAATGTGGGACAAAGAAAGCGGGGAAGACCTCGGCCGCCTGAGCGCCCCGTCCTTTCTGATATTCGCCCTTGCGGCAAGTCCCACGGGGGAGCAGATCGCGGCCGGATCCTTCAACGGTTCGATTTCGCGATGGAGGACAAGCACAGGCTTCCCCATGCTGGCCAGCCTTGAGGGGCACAGGGACTGGATAGCGGCGCTCGCCTTTAGCCCCGACGGCAGGCTGATCGCTTCCGGGTCCGCGGACGAGACAGTTAAAATCTGGGACGCGGCTTCAGGAAAGGCGCTGAAGACCCTTCGGGGGCATCGGGATGTCGTGTCTTCCGTCGCCTTCAGCCTCGACGGCGCCCGCGTTCTTTCGGCCTCGCATGACAAAACAATCAAAGTATGGAATGTGGAAAACGGCCGGGAAGAGACCGGTTTAAGCGGGCATTCAGACGTGGTTTTTTCCGCCGCCTTCAGCCCGGATGGAAGGCGGATTGTTTCGGGTTCCAAAGACAAAACAATAAGGATATGGGACGCCTCAAACGGACAGGAACTGAAAAGCATTCATGTTCCGGTAGATTAAATTATCAGCAAAGGAGATATCGTATGAAAAAAACTGTTGCGATGAAAGCCGCGCTCTGCCTGATCGTGGCGTGCGGGCTTCTTGCGAACTGCACGAGCTATATGGAATTCCGCAGAATGGACCTTGCCGCGGACAACGCGTCAGGAAAGATTTTGAACCTGAGATTCGCCGGGGACCCCAGCGGCGATTATACCGAACAGGCGGAAAAACTGGTAAAAAGCGGGTTTCTGGATACCCGAAGCGAAGAATACGGGTATTACGATATTCGTTTTGAAGCCCTCACCAAAGAGTACAGTCCCGCAGTAGTCGCCCTGTATTATGTTCCGGCTTTCCTTATCACCCTCCCCCTGCTCGGCGCGCCCACGGCCGGGGAAGAGTTTACCATCACGGCGCATTTCATGATTTTTGATTCAAAAGGCGGGATCGTCAAACATTACAAAAAAACCGATTCCTTTGACAAATGGGTCGGCCTTTACTACGGAAACGCCACCGGCAAGGGCGCCGAGGAGTTCTCGCGGCTGTTCGCCGAAATTTTTGAAGCTGCTGCGGCGGACAGCGAACAAATCAACAAGACACTGAAAGATTCGGGCCCTCTCGCCGGCCAGGGGGTCGATAAGGATGCCCGATCAAAAATCGATGGTTGGTTCAAAAACGGTTAAGAACTCATGTTACGCACGGAGAAAATTTACCACGGACGACACACGCCCAAATAACCGCACGCGAAGCGTGTGATTTTACCCAGGCCAAATGGGCGAGAGGCCCGAAAAAGGTTTCTGCCGTATACAAATGTCGAAGGGCCGACAAAAGATGAGGAATTCCGATCAAAAAGGCTGTGTTTTTCTGTATTCTTCTGCGTAAGGGGAGTTAAGAAATAGCGAACAGGCCCCCTGCTTTGCCGCAGGGGGGCGGTTCCCACTGTCAACAAGTTAAGAAAAAGATGTGCGCCTTTT
>JAISXE010000285.1 GCA_031270615.1 Spirochaetia bacterium | reverse complement strand
CGACGCCTACACGCGGAACATCATGGCCGGGCGGAACCACTGACGGCACGGACGGACACGGACATTTCCCCCGGGATTGCTTCACTTCGCCGACCTCTTGTCTGTGGCGCAAGCGGACTCTTAGAGCTTATCCTTAAATAACGCATAGTACGCAAAGGCAAAAATCTACCACGGACAACACGGACCGCGCACGCCGAAATAAACGCACGCCGAAATAAACGCACGCCCATCAGGGCGTGTCTTTGCCCACCCGGCAGCAGGGCGAGAGGCCCAAAAAATTTTTTGCGTATAAAAGCCGAAGGGCCGACAAAAAACCGGGTTTTCCAAACAACTCTATTGAAAAAAAATCTGTCCGGGTGGTCCGTGCCGCGACCGCCCGTGGTCTCTCATTCCGTGACCGTCCGCGGTTTCTTATTCCGTGATGGTCAGTGGTCTCTTATCCCGTGATGGTCAGCGCTTAAGTTCTTTGGCCAGTTTCCGGTAGAGGCCCCGGAAGGAGTCGTAGCTCAGGCCAAGAAGGGCCGCCGCCTGTTTCTGGTTGTGGCGGGTTTTTTCCAGGGCGCGGCGGAGGAAGCCGGTTTCCAGGCGCTGCCGCGCCTCTTCCAGGTTCCAGGTTTCTTCCGGGCTGGGGGCCTGCGGCGGGGCTTCGGCATTTGGGGGCGCGTCCGCCGGGGGCGCGGCGGCAAAGGGGTTGGTGAAGGGGGAAAGCGTCAGTTCGGCTATTTCCGCGCCTTCGCAGCGGTAGACGGCCCGCTCGACCACGTTTTTGAGTTCGCGGATGTTGCCCGGCCAGGGGTATTCCAAAAGCAGGTCCAGGGCGTTTTTGGAAAAAGCGGGCGCGGCGGTTTTAATTTCCCGCGCCATGCGCGCGGCAAAATGCCCCGCCAGAAGAAGGATGTCTTCTTTGCGTTCCCGCAGGGGCGGCAGGAAAAGCACTTCAAAGGAAAGCCTGTCAAGCAGGTCTTCCTTGAAGCGGCCCCGCGCGCAGAGTTCCGGCAGGTCGGCGCTGGTGGCCCCGATGATCCGCACGTCCGCTTCCAGGGTCTGCACGCCCCCCACCCTTTCATACTCGCCGTATTCCACGACGCGCAGGATTTTTTCCTGGGCTTCCAGGGGAACAAGGCCGATTTCGTCCAGGAAGAGGCTGCCCCCGGCGGCTTTTTCAAAGCGGCCGGGCTTGGTCCGCAGCGCGCCGGTAAAGGCGCCCGCCTCGTGGCCGAAGAGTTCGCTTTCGATGAGGTTGGGGTTGAGGGCCGCGCAGTTCAGCGTCAGCAGGGGGGCGTCCCAGCGCGGCGACAAATAATGGACGCGGCCCGCCGCGAGTTCCTTTCCCGTGCCGCGCTCGCCGATGAGGAGGATGGGCCGGTTCACTTTCGCGGCACGGCTGAGGCGTTCCTGGAATTCCAGGAAGGCCGGGGATTGGCCTATGGCTTCCCCGTGGATAAGTGGGTTCATTATGGCTATTGTAACCTGGTTTTGGGTTTTTAGCAATAGTATGGTTTTATTCGCCATTTGGCAGGGCGCGCGCTTTTGCGGCATTCCGTTTTGGGGATTATTTTAATTCTTTATGCTGTAATGAGTTACGAATATTTTGCTGGTATTTCGGGGGCCTGGCACGAATTTTGCTTTAATAGTCCCGTTATGCGCGAAAAAAGACTAACCACGGGCGATGCGGACAAAAACGGAAAACCCGGCACGGGTGGCCCGAATTTTCGGCGGGGCCAGTGGTTAGCCCTTTGGCCGCGCCAGGGGCTGGTCGCGATTTTGCAAGGCAAAATCGCTGCTCGCCCATGCAACCTGGATTGAAGCGGAAACCCCGCAGCGCGGCAGCGCGAGGAGTTGAAGCGGAAAGCCCGGTTTTTTGCCCGCAGGGCAAAAAAGGCGCCCCAAAAGGGAAATTGCGCCTAACATAAAAAATCTGTTCGATGGAGGGAACTATGGGTGTTTTTACGCGTTTCAGGGACATTATCAGCGCGAATATCACGGTGATTCTGGACAGGGCGGAGGACCCGGAGAAGATGGTGCGTTTGATGATTCAGGAGATGGAGGATACGATGGTGGAGTTGAAGGCGGCGTGCGCGGAGAAGATGAGTTTGCAGCGGAGCGCGGAGCGGGACCTGGCGGAGCTGGATGCCGGGATAAGGAGATGGGACGAGCGGGTGGACCTTGCGCTTGCCAGGGGGAGGGAGGATCTTGCGGCCGAGGCGCTGCGCGAGAAGCGGCTTCTTGAGGGCCGGAGGGAAAGCTGCGAGGCGCTGAGGAAAAATCTTGGGACGATTGTCGAGGAGTCGCGGGGCCAGATTGGGCTTCTGGAGGCGAAGCTGGCGGAGGTGGGCCAGAAGCACCGGCTTCTTATTCAGCGGGGGCTGCACGCCCGGGATACGAGAAAGGCGTGGGGCGCGATGGAGGCGGCTTCGGGCGTGGATTCGCTGCGGCGTTTTGACGAGATGGAACGGCGCATCCAGCGGATGGAGGCGGAGGCGGAGCTGTATAGTCCGGTTTCGGCGCAAAAGGCAAACACCGAGACGGAATTCTCGAAGATGGAATTCGAGGACAGCGTGGCAAGGGAGATCGAGGCGCGGAAGCAGAATATGTCCGAGGGAGGCGGCGGGAAGACCGGGCCGGACGCGCGCAATGGGGACAAAACGTGAGGGGGTATGCTATACTGCATGGGGGGAGGCGAGGAATGAGGTCGTATCGGAATACAAAATGGTACCGCTCACGGCACGGCATAATCTTCGGCGTTTGCCAGGGTTTCGCGGAGTGGAAGGATCTGTCGGTGGGGATGATTCGGTTC
>JAISXE010000170.1 GCA_031270615.1 Spirochaetia bacterium | reverse complement strand
CCAAACAGTCAGATTGCCCATGCGGTGAGCTGGCTTCGGGAACATTACCGGGAACTGTTTAGCCTTGCGGAGCTTGCCGCCGGGGTGAATATGTCGCAATCTTCGTTGTGCCGCCATTTCAGCCGGATCACGGGCACGAGTCCGCTTCAGTTTCAGAAGCGGCTGCGTTTGTATGAGGCCCAGCGGCTGATGCTGACGGAAGATAAGAGCGCGGAAGCGGCGGCTTACGAGGTGGGCTACGACAGCCCCACGCAGTTTAGCCGGGAGTACAAGCGGCAGTTTGGGGAGCCTCCGCGCCGGGATATTCAAAAGATGGTTCCCACTAAGACGGCGCTTGCTTTATAGTACGGGAATGCGGCTGATAGCGGTTTCTTTTGCTTCTTCCGCGCGAGGGATTGAAGCGGAAAGCCCGCAGGCTTTGCCTGGCAAAGCCGAGGACTTGGAGCGGAAAGCCCGGTTCCCGCCGCAGGCGGGAACGCGCCCAAATCAACTTCTCGCACTTCATTCCGCATACCTGGCAGTTTCCGTTGGTGGTTTTTACCTGGGCAAAAATTGCCTACTTGCCCATTTTCCGCGAACGTGCTATAGTGGCGAAACTCAAGGTTTAGAGGTAGGAGTGACTATGGCACAGATAAGCAAAAACGCCCGCACGGCGTCGGCGACTCAGAGATTTTATTGTTCCTGCGGCGGAGAGGTCAAAATGAAAACGGTTTTCTCTGGGGGAAAACTGAGGAATATCGCGGAATGCGAGAAGTGCAAGCGCCAGGAACGCAGGCCCCGGGATTTCAAATAGACTGCGCGGGGCGCGCGGCTTGACAGACGCCACGCATAGTTTGTAGAGTGTTGTTCAAACACGCGAAAATTTATTTTTGAATGAAATATGGAGGACCGTAACCTTGGCTTATGTAAAAGGTTCCGCAGAAAAACGCCAGCGCCAGAACGAGGCGCGCAGGCTCCGCAACCGGGAAGTCCGCAGCGAGGTTCGCACGGCTATCAGGAAATTCCTGGAGGCCGTCGAGGCAAAAAACAAGGAGAAGGCGGGGGCGGCGTATGTTTCCTGCCAGAAGGTGATTGATTCGGCGGCGGGGAAAGGGGTGTTTCACAGGAACGCTGCGGCGCGCAAGAAGTCGCGTCTGAGCGCGAAACTCAACGCGCTTGCGTGAAGATTTCAAAATAGGGAAGGGACAGGCCGTGGCGTCAAACAAACTGACAAAAGCCGAAATCGTGGAAACCCTTATAGAAAAAACCCAGTTCGATAAAAAGGAAATCCATTTCATCGTCGATACGATTTTCGAGGAGATCCGCGCCGCGCTTGCGGGGGATAAGATCGTCGAGCTTCGCGGTTTTGGGACTTTTGAGATCCGCACCCGCAAGGGCCGTTCAAAGGCGCGTAATCCGAGGACCGGGGAACCTGTGCAGGTCCGCGATCATGGGGTTACCGCTTTCCGGCCGGGAAAAGAGCTGAAAGAGAGTACCTGGGCGCTGAGGCAGTAAGGTGCGTTTTGCTTCTTCAAAGGCGCCTTTGGCGGCCGCGCTTCCGAAGGGCCGGGCGGCTAGTGCTGCGGGCCTTCCGCGTCCCGTGTTCCGGGGCGCTTCGGGTTTTTTTGCCAACCTTGGCATTTTGGTTCTGGGGGGCGTGGTGTTTTCGCTCGCTTTTCCCAGCCCCCTGTCGCGGGACGGGTGGTGGCCCCTGGCCTATGTCGCGGCTGCGCCGGCGTTCTATGTGGCTTCCCGCGCGTCCTGGAAGACCGCCCCCCTGTACGGGGCTTTGTACGGTTTTGTTTGTTACGCGATTTTCAATTACTGGCTTTTGACTTTCCACCCCCTGGCGATTTTCATTGTTCCTATGATTTATCTGGGTTACTTCCTGGTCTGCTTTCCTTTTCTGCGGCTTGCGGCGTTCCTTTTTCCCCGCTACGGGTATGCGGTCCAGGTCCTTATCTGGATTTCCTACGAGATTCTTCGGACAAAAGGTTTTGCGGGTTATTCCTACGGGATTATCGGCTACTCGCAGTACCTGTTTCTGCCGCTTCTCCAGATCGCGGAGGCCACCGGCGTGTGGGGCGTCAGTTTTCTTGTTGTTTTTCCGTCGGCTTACCTTGCCGCGGCGCTGCCGGAGTTCCGGGGGGAGGGCGCGCCCCGCATAAGGGCTTTTTTCCGGCGGCACAGGGCCGAGGCGCTTGCCTACGCGGGCTTATTCGCGCTTGCCTGCGTGTATGGGTTTTTCGCCCCTGTGGGCCTTGAAGGGACCCGCGCCTGGAAGATCGCGCTGGTACAGCACAATATCGATCCCTGGGAGGGGGGGGTCCGGGCCTACCGCGATAATTTGAACCGCCTTGTCGCCCTGAGCCAAAAGGCTTTGGAGGAGAATCCCGACATTGTGGCGTGGTCGGAGACGGCTTTTGTTCCGGGTATTGACTGGCATACCCGCTACCGCAGGGACCAGGAACTGTATGCCCTTGTGGACGAGCTGCGCCGCTTTCTTTCCGTCCAGACGACGCCTTTTGTTTTTGGGAACGACGACGGCCAGCTTGAGCGCGACAGGTACGGGGCCACGCGCAGGGTTGACTATAACGCCGCCATTCTTTTCGACAAGGGCCGGATCGCGGGCACCTACAGGAAAATCCACCTTGTCCCCTTCACCGAGCATTTCCCCTACGAAAGGACTTTCGCGTTTTTTTACAAGATGCTGAAAGAGGCGAATACCCATTTCTGGGAGAAGGGCACGGACTATGTGGTGTTTGAGGCCGCGGGCGTGAGGTTCTCCACCCCCATTTGTTTTGAGGATTCCTTTGGCTACATCTCGCGCCGTTTTGTCCAGGAGGGCGCCCAGGTGATCCTGAACATCACCAACGATTCGTGGTCGGGCAGCGTGGCTTCGGAGATGCAGCATTTGCAGATGTCCGTGCTGAGGGCAGTGGAGAACCGCCGCTCGGTTGCCCGCGCCACGAACGGCGGGATGACCGCCGTCATTGACCCGAACGGGAAAATCCTGCAAATGCACGAACCGTTTACCGAGGGCTACCTTTTGGGGAAGGTCCCCGTGTACGATGGCCCGGCGACGGTTTATACCCGCTTCGGGGACTGGTTCGCATGGCTGTGCCTTGTGTTGGCTTTGGGTATCCTTGCCGCCGGGCTGCTTGCGCGCCTTGCCGGAAACGCCAGGGCCAGAGCATAGGAATTCCGATTTCAAAACGAAAATCACAAGAAATGCGGTTTTTACGCGAGCCTGTTCCAAAACCCATTTATAATTTCACTCCGATTCGGAATTTTGGCGCGTTTTTGGCACAAAGCGCCAAAAACCGGGCTTTCCGCTCCAATTCCTCGTGCTTGCTTCGCAAGCCCTGCGGGATTTCCGCTTCAATCCCTCGCGCAGGGGCGGCAGACCGTTTTGCACCACCAACACGGGGCTTCGCCCACGGCCTGCTTGTACGGCCTTAAAGAAAATTGCGACCAGCCCCCTTGCGCCCACGGGCTATTTGCGCTTCGCGCAATTTAATTCTATACAATGATGGTAAACGCCGATGCCCTGGGGCCAGGGCCGCTTTCTTGACACTTTTGAAAGGCTTATTTATATTGATACAATATGCTCCCAATTATAGCCGTTGTTGTGCTTGCCGTTGTGGTTGCGGTTGTCATTTTCTTTCTGATTACCCGGAAAGCAGGGGACGGCAAGGCAGGCAGGCCAAAAGACAAAGATGTGATTGTAAAGGAGGCCAACAGGAAGCTGGCCCAGAATCCCAAGGACAGGGAGGCCCTGCTGGCTTTGGGCGGGATTTATTTTGAGGAAGGGGATTGGGAAAAGGCTTTTCGCTGTTACCAGGTTTTGCTGGGCATTTCCCCGGGGGATTCCGAAGCCGACCAGTTTGAGATTGCTTTCCGCTATGCCGTTTCGGCTTTGAATCTGAAGAATCTTCCAGAGGCGTACAAGGGTTTCCAGTTCGCGAAGGCAACGGGGAGGCCGTCCTTCGAGGTGAGCTACAATCTCGGCGTTCTGGAGGCGCAGAACAAGAATTACGAAAAGGCGGTTCCGCTTTTGAAGCAGGCCCTCACGATGCAGCCGGAAAACTTCGAGGCGGTGAAATCCCTGGGGCAGGCTTATTACAGGCTGGGCCGCCCCAAAGAGGCCATGCCGCTTTTGCGCAAAACCGCGGAAATGCATCCAGAGGACAAGGAAAACCTTTTTGCCATTGCCCAGTGCTTTTACGATCTGGGGCAGAGCGAGCAGGCTTTGCGGGTTTTTACCCATCTGCGGGCGGATCCGGTTTGGGGGACCCAGTCCTGCCTTTTGGCGGGGACGATCAACCTCAAGGGCCACCAGTACGACAGGGCCGTCCAGGATTTCGAAATCGGCATGAAGCATGCTTCGGCCCCGCGCGATGTCGCCCTTGAGCTGCGCTACCGCCTGGCGTCGGCGTATTCGCAGAAACAGGAAATCGGCAAGGCGCTTCCGCTTCTTATGGAGATCCAAACGATAAAGCCGGGTTACAAGGACGTGGATGCCCAGATCGGCAAGTTCAAGGAGCTGAACTCGAACAGGAACCTTCAAGTCTATCTGATTTCTTCCAGCGCGGATTTCGTGACGCTGTGCCGGAAAATCGCGACTTCGTATATTCCAAAATCAAGGGTGAAGATTACCGATATTTCCGTCCAGGGGAGCGACCACGCGGATATTCTTACCGTCGTGGAGACGCCGAAATGGGAGGACACGATTCTGTACCGCTTCGTCCGTTCGACGGGGAGGGTCGGCGAGCTGATGCTGAGGGATTTCCACGCGCGTATCAAGGAGACGAAGGCCGGCAGGGGTTACTGCTTCGCGCCGGGGGAATTTTCCGAGGAGGCGCGCCGTTTTGTCGAGGCCCGGCTTATCGACCTTGTGAGCAAAAACGCTTTGGTCAAGATTCTGGAAAGGATTAAATAATTCCAACTTGTCCGGCCGCTGAAAGAACAAGAGACCACTGACCACGCGGACGGGAAAGCAATTTTTTTTTCTTTGTCTGTGCCTTTGTCTGTGCCTTTGTCTGTGAGGTCCGTGGTGTCTTCTTTTTTATTTTGCCTGTGCCGGAATAATGAGCAGGCAGCGTTCCTCTTCCAGGAAGGGGACGGACAGGGCTTGGGCGCGGGCATCAAGGCCAAGCTCCCGCGCGGCGGCGATTTCGCCTTGCGTTTTTTCGGCCCTCGCCTTGTAGGCCGCGATAAGGCCGCCCGGCGCGGTAAGCGCCAGAAGTTTTTTCAGTATTTTTTTTTCCAGCGGGCGGAAGGCGCGGAAGGTAACGACGCCGAATTCCCGCCGCGCCAGGGCGAGGTCCCCCTCGAACACGCTTACGTTTTCCAGCCCCATCAGCGCGGCTGCCGAGCGCAGAAAGGCGCAGCGTTTTTGCGAGGGTTCGACAAGGGTCACCGGCGTTTGCGGCAGAAAGACCGCGAGCGGGATGCCGGGCAGCCCCGCGCCGGAGCCGATGTCCGCCAGGGTGGCCACGCCGCGCCGCGCGCGGATTTCCCCAAGGGCG
>JAISXE010000166.1 GCA_031270615.1 Spirochaetia bacterium | reverse complement strand
ACGAGAGTCTCCTTGTGTTGGTGGTCTTGATAACTCCAATCTTACAAGGTTTCTCTCGTTTTTTCTATCCCCGGATTCAGTCGTGCTTGGCTGTTTTCTGGGGTTTTGGGAAAGGCTCCATTTATAAATTTTATCGCCGTTTTTTAGAATTTTCGCCTTGCGGAAGGTGTGAAAAACAGGTACTTTTTCCATGAGTTGACCTCCAGTTGACCTCCGGCCTTGCAGCCGGGGCCTTTTTTTTCGTAAGTCTTTGTATTATATAGAATTAGAATGAAGAGAAAAGGCGGAAAAACCATGCACAAATAGTCCCGAACCACGCGGATTAGCCACTATCCTACCGCCCGAAAAAGCGGCACAACGCTCTATGCCATTAGTATGTTTGCGACGGGACTTCCCTCCGGTCGCAAACATCCTGTTTGCTCCCTCCGGGCCGCCTCCGCCCCCTGCCGGCGGCATCCCTGCCGCCTTTTCCTCGCCTGCGCTCGGCGGGGGCTTCGGTTCAAGTCCCGCCGGGTGCGGCGTTCTCTCGTGCTGCATAAGTCCAGATAGCTATAACGCTTTCTGGCACTTACTACGGGAGCGACGGGACTTGAACCCGCGAGTTCCGGCTTGACAGGCCAGCGTGATAACCAGCTTCACTACGCCCCCATGTATGAGCAGGAAATATACAGGGTTTTTGCGGGAGTGTCAAGAGGCATTCGCGCTTTTGCGGCAATTCACAGTTTAAATTCATGGCGCCTTATTGCCTGAAAACGCGGGGCCTGGCGGCGGGAAAAAAACCCGCTCTGGGCGCACAGACTGCCTAAAGGCAGTCTGCTTTATAATCAGGCGGAGATGGATTTGCGTGCGCCAGCCGTAAAGCATAATTAAGGGACGCGCTTCGCGCGCGTTTTCCTGGGCGCTCGTTTTTTCCCGCCGCCACCCAGGATGCATGGGCGACCAGCCCGCGCCGTTGCAGGAAACAACGCCATGAGAGTACCCTGAGTATTGCCGCCTGATAGGGTTTTATGTGCACTGTCAACAAGTTAAGGCCAAAAGTCAGCCCGTGGGGCGCAAAGGATTGAAGCGGAAATCCCGCAGCCCCCTCAAGGGGGCGAGGAATTGAAGCGGAAAGCCTGGTTTTTGGCGCTCCGGCGCCAAAAATGCGCACACCCCTTTCTTAACTTGTTGACAGTGGTTTTATGTGGCAAAATATGTTTTTGAAACTGAAAATTGTTGGCGCTTTTCCAGCGATTGTTTTTTCCGGGCGGCCGTAGTATGATTCATGCCGTTATGAAGATTGTAATCGTTGGGGCGGGGATGGTCGGGACGCATGTGGCCCGGCAACTGACGGAAGAGAACAAGAGCGTCGTCCTTATTGAGAAGAATCCAGAGGTGGCGCGGATTGCGACTAACGATCTTGATTGCCTTGTGGTAAGCGACGATGGAAGCCACCCGGACGTTTTGCAGAATGCCGGCATGGCGGACTGCGAGTATTTTATCGCGCTGACCGGATCCGACGAGGTGAATATCGTTACCTGCGGGATGGTTTCGGGCGAGTTCCCCCACTTGAAGACGATTGCGCGCGTGCGAAACCCGTATTACAGCTCTTTGGGTGCTTCCAAGCGGGCTTTTATGGGGATTAACTTTATTATTAATCCCGAGGTCGAGGCGGCGAACACGATTATCCGTTCCATCCACGAGGGGGTTGTCAGCGATCTTTTTACCCTCCAGGAGGACAAGCTGCAGATGCGGACTTTCCGGGTGGCCGGGGGCTGCGCTTTTGTGGGGAAGGACCTCAGGGGCCTGCGGCAGGAACTGGCCAGGGAATTCCTTGTTCCGGCCCTGGTGCGCGGGGAGGAGCTTATTATTCCTTCGGGGGAGTTTCTTATAAAAGAGGCTGACCTTTTGTATTTTATGGGGAGTCCCGAAACGCTTGACAGCATACTGGGGTCCTTTACGCGGCGCAGGCAGCAGCTCCGCAGGATTTGCCTTATCGGGGGAAACCTGATTGCCGAGTACATTATTCGGGGCCTCCTGGGCGAGGGCGCGGGTTCGGTGAAGGGTTTTCTGTCGGCTTTGCTGAAACCCCGGGAGCGGCAGATAACGCTTATGGAGCGCAGCAAGGACCAGGCGAAGCATTTTGCCCAGCTTTTTCCGGATATCACCGTGCTGAACAGGGACGCCGCGGACGAGGGCGCGCTGGAGCAGGAGCAGATAGGGGAGTTTGATCTTGCGGTGGCTGTTACCGACCACCAGAGCCTGAATCTTCTGACCGCGATGCTTGCGAAATTCCACGGGGCCAAAAAGGCGATGGCCCTGGTCATCAACAACAATTATTTGAAGCTGACCGAGAGGATGGAGATTGATTCGATCATCAGCCTGAAAACCGCGGTGGTCAATTCCATTTTGCATATTGTCCGCAAGGCCAACATCAGGACGGTGTATTCGTTTTACGAGGACGATATTGATTTGGTTGAGCTGGAAATCCAGGCCGATTCCAAGGCTGCGGGGAAACTGGTCAGGGATATCAGCATGCCGAGGGGTTCCCTGATGATCTATGTCATCCGCGGCGGTTCCAGCATGATTCCCACGGGCAGGACGGATCTTCTTCCTGGGGACGAGATCGGCATCATCGTCAAGAAAGACGCCATTTCCAAACTTGAAACGGTATTTGAGAATATCCATGAACATTAAGGCCGTCTGCAATCTCCTGTCTATCCCGCTTCTGGCGGCCCTTCCCACTGTCAACAAGGCAAGAAAAATATTTGCGCCTTTTTGGCGCTCCCGCGCCAAAAACCGGGCTTTCCGCTGCAATTCCTCAGCCCCTGCGGGGCTTGCGGGATTTCCGCTGCAATCCCTGGCGCCCCACGGGCTGATTGCTGACCTTAACTTGTTGGCAGTGGCGCTTCCCAGGTTCATGCTTTTTTGGAGGGCATTGACGCACTGGCTTGGGGGGATGGGGATTGTCGTTTTGACGGTTGCTGTTTTCCCGCTTCTGGGTTTTGGGGCCTCGGCCCTGCTTATGTCGCTGGACCTGTGGGGGAAAAAACACGCCTCCTTCGCGCAGGGCTTCCGCTACGCGGGTTCAACCGCGGGGGGGATGAAGGCGGCGCGGATCCTGGCCTTGTTGAAGATGGCTGGAACGGAGTTAAAGTATTGCCTGCGCCCGAGGGGGATTTTCGGGATTTATTTGCGGGAGGGTTTTCTCTTATGACATCCATTGGCGCGGGGATTGCGCGTCTGGGCAACATCGGCCCGGGGGTTGGCCTTGCGGGCCTGTCGTTTAATTATGGTTTTCTTCCTGATTATCTGAAGTGGTCTTTGGGTTTTGCCATGCTGATCGGCGGCTTGAAGCATATACCGTCCTGGTGCTGTTTGCGCCTGCGTTTTGGAAGAAATAAACGATGAATATGAAAACAATCCTTCGCCTTCTGTCGATGCTGCTTATATTCCTTTCGATTCCGCTGGCGCTGTCCCTGGGGGTGGCCTTTGTCTACGGCGAGCCGTTTCTGAATATCCTGGCCTTCCTTATTCCCATAGGGATCGCCGCGGCTTTTTTCCTTTTTGTTCGCTTTGGGTTCGGCCAAAAGGGGATACCGAATTTTTCCCCAAAAAGCGGTTTCCTCTTTGTCTGCCTCGCGTGGATAAGCGCTTCGCTTCTGGGCTGCATCCCCTTTATGGTGGCCGGGGTTATTCCCGATTTTACGCGGGCGTATTTTGAGACGATGGGCGGCTTCACGACTACGGGTGCCTCCGTCATTGCCGACGTGGCCGGGATTCCCCACTCGCTTTTGTTCTGGAGGTCGATGACCCACTGGATCGGGGGCATGGGAATCGTTGTGCTTACCGTGGCGGTATTTCCCCTTCTGGGTTTCGGGGGCCTGCACCTGATGGAGGCGGAGGCCCCCGGGCCCACGGTGAACAAGCTTTCGCCCAAGATCGCGAAATCGGCGAAGATACTCTGGATGGTCTACCTGGGTTTTACCTCGGCGCTTGCGGGCCTGCTTTTATTGGGGGGGCTGGATCCTTTTGACGCGCTTACCCGGGCCATGGTAACCGTTGCCACGGGAGGGTGCAGCGCCGGGAACGCGGACACAAGCTATGCTTCGGGTTATGTCCAAGTCGTTCTTATGGTTTTTATGCTTCTGGGCGGGATGAACTTTCCCCTGCATTACAAGATGCTTACCGGGAAATTCGGCGCCCTGGCCAGGGATTCCGAATGGCGCCTGTATTTAAGCATTTTTATCGTGGTTACCTTGCTGATCGCCTTCGATTTGCACAGGGCCGGACTGTCCGCCGGTTTGGGCGACAGCCTTTTACAGGCGGGCTTTCACGTTTCCTCCCTTTTAAGCACCACGGGGTTTTATACCAGCGATTTTTCCGCCTGGGGCAGCTTTTCGCAGATTCTCCTTTTGCTTCTGCTTTTCGTCGGCGGCTGCGCCGGTTCCACGGGCGGGGGCATCAAGGTCATACGCATTCTGACAATGTTCAAAATGGCGATAACCGAGATGAAGTATCTGGTATATCCCCGGGGGATGTTTGGCGTGTTCGTCAACGGCCAGTACCTGAAAAAGAATATCGTGTATAACTGCGCGGCCCTGGTGTTTCTGTATTTTGTCGTGTTCGTCGCCGTGGCGGTTATTGTTGCCTCCGGCGGCTACGACATCGTTACTTCGCTGTCCGCCTCCCTCGCTTTCCTAAGCAACACGGGCGTGGGTTTCGGCATGGCCGGCCCTTTCCATAATTTCGATTTCCTGCCGCCCTACATTATGTGGACCCTGGATTTTGCCATGCTTATCGGCAGGCTTGAGGTGTACACCTTCCTCGTCATCTTTACCCCGGCGTTTTGGAAGCGTTAGGCGCTGTCGGGAAAGGGGAACCACGGGCCTCACAGAGAAAAACTCCGCGCGTTCCCTCGTTTTTCTGCACGGTCAGCGGTTTTCTTCTCCGGCGGAATAGCCGCCGTCCATTTTCATTTGCAGGCGGTGCAGGGTATTGTAGGCGCCGCCCCGCGCCAGAAGCTCCTCGTGGGTTCCCTCCTCGATGACCCTGCCTTCCGACAGGACGAGTATCCTGCTTGCGTTTCGTATCGTTGAAAGGCGGTGGGCGATGACGATGGAGGTGCGGCCCTCAAGCACGGTTTTCAGGGCTTTCTGCACCAGCTTTTCGGTTTCGGTGTCAATGCTGGAGGTCGCCTCGTCGAGGATGATGATGGGCGGGTTATGCGCAAGAATGCGGGCAAAGGAAAGGAGCTGCCGCTGCCCGGCCGAGAGGTTTACCGCGCCTTCCTGCAATACGGTGTCGTAGCCCTGGGGCAGGGCGGAAATGAAATCGTGGGCCTGGGCAAGGCGGGCCGCGCGCAGAAGCTCTTCCCCGGTAATGTCCAGCCCCAGCGCGATGTTTTCCCGCACGCTTTGGGAAAAAAGCGTGACCTCCTGCTGTATGGGCTGCGCGGCGGCGCGAAGTTCCGCCAGGGGGATGCTGCGGATGTCTTTGCCGTCAAGGGTGATGGACCCGCGGTCCGTGTCCCACAGCCGCGTCAGGAGGTTCGCGACGGTTGTCTTCCCCGCGCCCGTGTAGCCGACCAGCGCAAAGGTTTCGCCGGGCCGCACGGCAAAGGACAGCCCTCGGAGGACGCTCTCGCCCTTTTTGTAGGAGAAATGCACGTCCTGGAAACGCAGCTCGCCCCGCAGGGGCCAGGGCAGGGTTTGCGTTCCCGTGTCGGGAATGCACCTGGGGTCATCCATCATCTGGAAAATCCTTTCGGCGCCTACAAGGGCGGACTGGAGTATTGTATACTTTTCCGCGATGTCCATGACCGGCTGGTAGAATTTCCGTATAAGATTGATAAAGGCGACGAAAGTCCCCAGGGAAAGCCCCGCCTCCAGATTCTGCAAGGCCCCGAAATACACGATGATGCCCAGCGACAGCGAGCCGAGAAAATCGATGATGGGCCTGAACGTGGCAAAGACGTACATCTCCCCCAGGTTGGATTTTGTCAGGTTTTGGTTTATCTCCCCGTAGGCCTGCGCCGTGCGGGACTCCCGCGTAAAAAGCTGGATGATTTTGATGCCCGCTATGTGTTCCGCGAAAAAAGAGTTTGCCTGCGACACCCAGTGGCGCACGTTGCGGAAGGCGTCGCGCGCCCTGATGCGGAAAACCAGCGCGCAGGCCACTACCGGCGGAAGGGTGAGGACGGTAATGAGGCCCAGCCGGACATCCAGAAAAAAAAGCGTGACTACGACCCCTGCCATGATGAAGAGGTCCTTGAGCAGGCTCGTGATGACTTCGCTAAAAAGCTCGTTGATTGTTTCCACGTCGTTGGTGACGCGCGTCACAAGCCTTCCCGCGGGATGTTCCCCGATGAAGGCGAGGGACCTGCCAAGGATATGGCGGAAGAGGGCCATGCGGAGGTCCTTCATGACCTTCTGTCCCGCGAGGCTTATCGCGTAGGTCTCCACAAAGGAAAAAAACATCCCGCCCACGAGCAGGGCAAGGAAGAAGAGGCAGCTTCGCGTGATGCCGTTTATCGCCCCCTCGCCGCCGGCCAGGATGTAGGAGTCAATGGCCCGCTGCAGGACAACCGGCTGGAGGAGTTCCGTGACGGTGGAGACGAGCATTGCCAGAAAAGCGAAAACGATGATGCTCCTGTGGGGGAGCGCGTAGGCGGCAAGCCGCCGGATGATTTTGGTGTTGTAGGCGCCTTTGGCGATGGTTTCCTGTTCCATGCTAGTCTTCCCGCTCCCCGCTTGTCTGGAGCGTGTGGATATCCCGGTAAAGCCCCGGCTGCGCGAGAAGCTCCCGGTGGGTCCCCCGCTGGCCCACGGCCCCGCCGTCCAGGACGATGATGGAGTCGCAGACCGACAGGGCCCGTATGCGGTGGCTTATGATGATATTGGTTTTTCCCCTGCGCAGCCCAAGGACGCGCTGGAGGATCTTCTCCTCGGTCTGCGTGTCCACCGAGGAAAGCGCGTCGTCAAAAACAAGGATCCGGGGATTCCCCGCCAGGGCGCGGGAAATGGCGACCCGCTGTTTCTGGCCCCCGGAAAGGGTGATTCCCCTTTCGCCTATCTGGGTTTCAAGGCCCTGGGGGAAGCCCCGCGCGTCTTTTGCAATCGTGGAAATCTCCGCAAGGGTTTCGATTTGTTTTTCCGAAAGCTCCTCTTCGGCCCCGAAGGCGATATTGCCCCGTATCGAATCCGAAAAAAGGAAGGTCTCCTGCGTCACGACGCCGAAGCTCCTGCGCAGGGAAGCAAGATCGTAATCAAGAATGTCGGTTCCCGCGAGGAAAACCGTCCCCCGGGGCGGATCGTATATCCGGGGCAAAAGGGACACGAGGGTCGTTTTCCCCGATCCCGTGCGGCCCAGAACGCCGAGGGTTTTCCCTTCGGGGATATCGCAGTGTATGTCCGCAAGAACCTGCGGCAGGCCGGGGCCGTACCGGAATGAAAGCCCCGCGACGCTCAAGCCCCCCGCGGGGATGTCCTTTTTGCTTCCCGCCCTGCCCGCGATTGCCGGTTTTTGCTTCAGCACGTCGTTGATTCTGCCCAGCGCCGCCGCCCCGCGCTGGAGCATGTTGACGGTGAACCCCGCCCCTATCATGGGCCAGATGAGCATTTCCAGATAACTGAAGATCGCCACCAGAAGCCCCGGCGAAAGGCTTCCGTCAAGCACCGCCCTCCCGCCAAAGTACAAAAGCAGCACGCCCGTCACGCCGGACAGGAGGGTGACGCCGGGGCGGAAAAGCCCCCAGATCCGCACCAGGTCGATATTGGCTTTCAGGTAGACCTCGTTTTCCGCGCCGAATTTTTTCAGGAAATACGCTTCCTTGACAAAGGATTTTATGACCCGGATGCCCGCGATGCTCTCCTGGGCCTGGGCGCTGAGTGAGGCAAAGGCTTCCTGCACTTTTTTGTAGCGCCTGCCCACGATGGTCCCGAGCATGATGATGAGGATGGTGATAAGCGGCAGGGGCAGGACGATGTACAGGGTAAGCACGGAGGCCTGACGGAAGAGGATGACAAGGATCACCAGCGTCATGAAAATCCCGTCAACAAGGGCGACCAGGGCCATGCCGGAGGCCATGCGCACGGCGTACATGTCGTTTGTCGAGCGGGCCATAAGTTCCCCGGTTTTCTGTTCGGCGAAAAAACCCGCGTGCAGGACAAGCAGATGCCTAAAAAGCCTGTCGCGCAGCTCCGCCTCGATGCGCCGGGAAGAGCCGTGGATGAAATACCGCCAGCCGAAGCGCGCGACGGAGATGCACGCGGCGACGATCAGGAGGTTCCTGAAAAGAACGGCGATATCCGCCGCCGCGAAATTCCCCGCCGTCATGGTGTCCACGGCGCTGCGCAGTATTTGGGGGATGATCATCTGCCCGCCCGAAGCCACGCTGAGGAACATGAAGCCGACGAGGTAGCGGAATTTGTACTTGCGGAAGTACGGACCCAGGGTAAGGATTTCACGCAGCATGCGCATAAAGATACCACGATTCACCGCGCAGGGGGAAGCGGGAGGCGGCAATTCCCAGGGCAACGCCATTTGCTTTTTTTTCGGTCGTATCGGTCGGTTTGGCACATTTTTTTGCGGCGGGGCCGCAAAAAAACCGGGCTTTCCGCTCCAATTCCTCGTGCGCGCTTCGCGCGCCCTGCGGGATTTCCGCTGCAATCCCTTGTGCCCCGCGGCGTTTTGCGCTTCGCGCAATCTAATTCTATATCGCGAGGGTAAACGCCGACGCCCTGGGCAATTCCCGGTTTAAATTCATGGCGGGCCTTTATGCCGAAAGACGCGGGGCCTGACGGCGGGAAAAAAACTCGCTCGGAGCGCGCAGACGCCCGCTTTTTTTCCCGCGCCACCCGCAGAGCTTTTGCACAACGCGCCACCAAGCCGGGGAGGCGGCAATTCCCGGGTTTACTCTGCCAGAACCGTGGCCCTGCCTTCGACTTTTACCTCGCCTTGCGAGTCCTCCACGCGCAGGGCGCAGTCCAGAAGTTTTTTGCCGGGCTCCTCGTACTTGCGTTTTACCGTGCCCCTCGCGCTGAGGATGTCGCCGGGGCGGGTGGGCGCCTTGAAGCTGACGCCGAATTTGAGGACCTTCCCGGGGCCCGCCCAGGCGGAAAGCATTTGGCCCAGAATGCCCATGACGAGCATCCCGTGGGCTATTGTCCCGTCCAGGCCCGCTTCCCGCGCCTTGTCGGGGATCGTGTGTATGGGGTTGAAGTCCCCGGAGGCCCCGGCGTATTTGATAAGCTGAAGCTGGGTGATTTCTGGTTTCGTGAGGACGGGAAGCTCCTCCCCCTCGCGTATGGAATCAAAGCGTATGCCCATTGGCCGCATCCCTCACTTTGGGGCCGGCGGCACGATGATTGTCATGCGGGCGACAAGCACCGGCGCCGAGCCGCGCGTGTATGTGGTTTTGAAGGAAGCCATTTCCATCGCGCCGCCGCGCAGGGCTTCCACGCTGATCGCGGCGGTGAGCCTGTCGCCCGGATATATGGGGGCAAGGTATTCGTATTCCTCTTTCGCGTGCAGGAGGCGCCTGGTGTCGATGCCCATCCTGCCCATGAGATCCCAGATGCCAGGGCAGCCGCAGAAGGTGACGAGCGAGGCGAAGGTGAGGGGGGCGGGGGTGTCGGCGTAGCCTTCGTTTTTCGCGGCTTCGGGATCGCTGAAAACAGGATTGGGGTCGCCTATGGCCGCGCACAGCTCGCGGATTTTCGAGCGGTCCACCTCGAAAGTAAAGACGGCGATTTCTTTCCCCTTGTAGCTGAGGTCCAGTGCCATTTCGCGTCCTCCCTTCCCAGGCTCTAGTGGAAGTAGCGCATTGCGGAATCAAGGATTTCCGATGCCGGATATTCCTTCCCGTCTATAAGGGCGCTGCCGCTTCCTGACACGACATCGTCCCCGTCCTCCTCCGCGATCCGTATGGTGAATCCATTGAGTTTCACGCGGGAGAAGGCGGGGATGCCCTTAAGTTCGAGGCTCCCGCTGAAGGTCAGGGACTCCAGGGCGTCCCCGTTTTTCGGCCACTTCGCGCTTATGCGGACATCCCCACCCGCGGTGAACGAAAAATATTCGTCGCCTGCGTCAACCGGGCAGTCCCTGTAGGAGAACTCGATCCCGCCATTTTTCACCGCGGCGGAAATCTTTCCATCCTCGCCGCGCACGCGCGAGCCTTCGGGGGGCAGGTCTTCCAGGGACTCCAAAACGCCCTCGCCGTCTCCCCATTCGAGGGTCGAGCTTTTCTGCAAGACCAGCATGCCCGCGTATATGCACTCCAGTTCCCAGGGGATGACGTTGCTGGTGTCGAAGTTGTAGTCCATGCTGTCAATGATTTCCGTGACTTCGGCCTGGGTGTAGGAAACGCCCCCTGCCGTGATGCCGCCTGTCTCGCTGCCCTCCCAGGCGCTCAGGTTGTCAAAGCTGAAGGACGAAAGCCCCGTGTCCCCGCCCACGGAAAGCCTTCCGTTTAGGCGGCCAGAAGCGTCGCGGCGAAGCTTTCCGTTTAAGACAACGCGGGAATACCTGCCGTTTCCAGAATCAAACCTGTATAGGTAACGGAAGTCCGAAAACACAAGCCGGCAGGCGTCCGGGTCGTCCGCGAAGCTTTCCCAGGACAGCGAGAGGTCAAATGTGGCGCCTTTTTGCTCTTCGGCCTCCGCCACATATTCCAGGGCGCGCAGAACCCCCGCCACCACGAGGGGGATGCCGTCCTCCGCCCTTGCCTGCGCCCCAAGATCCGCAAGCCCGATAAGCCCGGTAAAAACAAAAAGGATACACCGCATACTGCTTTTCTTCATGATGGCCCAAAATACCCCGACGGCGGCTGTTTGTCAATGCGGCCCCAGGGCTTCGGTGTTTACCATCATTGTATAGAATTAAATTGCGCGAAGCGCAAATAGCCCGCGGGGCGCAAGGGATTGTAGCGGAAATCCCGCAGGATTTGCATGGGCAAATCCGAGGAATTGGAGCGGAAAGCCCGGTTTTGGCGCGGAAGCGCCAAAACGCGCCCAAACTCTTATTCCCACCCCTAAGTGCTTACTGATTCCTCGCCCGCTTCCCATATACAATTTTAGGTGGTATAGTGGCGGGCAATATTTTTTTAGGAAGATGAATGTCTGATATGAAATCCGATGCCCGGGCTGCGGATGCCGGAGGGTCCCTGCCCGATGCGGCTAACCGGCTTGGGGTCCAGCCTGTGGGCAAACTGCTTTTAAGATTCTCGGTCCCGGCGATTACCGGGATGCTCCTGAACGCCCTCTACAACGTGGTGGACCGCGTTTTTGTGGGCCGGGGGGTAAATGAGATCGCGCTGGGCGGGCTGTCGCTCGTCCTGCCGCTTATGACAATCAGCATGGCCTTCGCGATGTTTTTCGGTATAGGCTCGGCGAACATGATTTCCATGCGCCTGGGCGAGGGGCGCAGGCAGGAGGCCGAAAACGCGCTGAACCACGGCCTGTGCCTGCTTGCCGTCGCGGGCCTCCTGATCATGGCGGTGGAGCTTTTTTTCCTTGACGGGATACTCTCGCTTCTGGGCGCGCAGGAAGGCAGCGTTGCGCTTGACTACGCGCGCAGGTACTACCGCATCATCCTGTACGGGCACGTTTTTTTTCTTGTGGGTTTCGGGATGTCCCACTGCACGCGGGCCCAGGGCTTCCCGCTGATCACGATGATCGGGATGTTCATCGGCGCGGGCATGAACATGATACTGGACCCGCTTTTCATATTCGTTTTCCGCTGGGGGGTGGAGGGCGCGGCCTGGGCCACGATAATTTCCCAGTTCGCGGCCATGGTGTGGATACTCAAATTCACCTCAAGCAAAAAGGCGGTTGTCAGGATACGCCTTGCGACGTTTAAGCCCTCCGGCGAAATTATTTTTCACATTATGTCCTTCGGTTCGGCGCCCGCGCTTTTGCAGCTTGCCATGTCGGGGGTGCAGCTTGTCTACAACACCTCGATGGGCTGGTACGGCGCGCAGGCCCTGGGCGTGGCAAACGGCGGGGACATAGCCCTTTCGGGCATGAACATCGTGGGTTCGGTCGCCATGCTCATCCTGATGCCCGTCTTCGGCATCAACCAGGGCGCGCAGCCCGTCCTGGGTTTCAATTACGGGGCGGGGAATTTCGCCCGCGTCAGGCGGGCCTTCCGCCTCGCGGCCCTTGCGGCCACGGCTGTCTGCACGGCTGGTTTCCTGGCCTGCCAGATATTCCCCTCGGCGATTGTGGGCCTTTTTGCCCCGAATGCCAGCGCGGAGCTTCTGCGTTTTGCCGTCTTCGCGATGCGCATCCAGATGCTCATCCTGCCGCTCAACGGCTTCCAGATCGTTTCGACGAATATGTTCGCCGTCACGGGCCGCCCCAGGATTTCGATCCTTTTTTCCATGCTCCGCCAGGTGATCATCCTTATCCCCTGCATGCTTGTCTTCGGCAGGCTCTGGAGCCTCTGGGGAGTCGCCTGCGCCGCGCCGGTGGCTGACCTGTGCACCGTCATCCTTACGGCCGCGCTGGTAACGCTGGAAATGCGGGCGCTTAAGAAAAAGCAGGCGGGGCTGTGATAGGCAGGGGGGGGGTACTTGACGGCCTTTTCTTCGCCGGGTTTTTGCCGGTGTGGCAGGTGGTTGGATTTGAAATTGCCAAAATAAAACCTTGCATGATTCGGCTTAATCGGGTAGGATAGGGCAATGGAATATAAAGCAAGTCATATCCTGGTCAAGGACAAAGCTTTGGCTGGGGAGCTATTGAAAAAAGTCAAACAGGGGGCGAACTTTGAATCCCTCGCCCGCGAGTTCTCCACCTGCCCCAGCAAGTCCTCGGGCGGCGACCTGGGCTGGTTTGGCCCCGGGAAAATGGTCGGTGCTTTTGAAGAGGCGGTCAAGCGGCTGGGGCATGGATCGGTCAGCGATATCGTCTCAACGCAATTCGGCTACCACATAATCAAAAAGACGGGCCAGCGTTAGGCGACGCACGCACATGGGCATCTTTGGAACTTTAAGCCAATACATAGACTTCTTCCCGCTCCTCGCGCTGGTGTGCCTGCTTCTGGCCGGGCTGAACATCCCCATGTCGGAGGACCTCATCATCATCACCGGCGCCATCCTGTGCAGGAAGGACCCCGACATCATGATCCCCACCCTGGCGGCGATCTACGCGGGCGTCATCATCAGCGACTACATGGTCTACGGCATCGGAATCCAGATACGCAAAGGCGTCGCGAAAACCAGCTTCATGAAAAAGGTCATCACGGAAAAGCGCCTGGGCAAAATACACTATTACCTCGACAAATTCGGCATCTTTACCTTCATCGTCTGCCGCTTCATACCCTTCGGCGTGCGCAACAGCCTGTTCATGGCCTCCGGCATCCTGAACCTCCGCCTCCGCGTTTTTTCCCTCTACGACATCACCGCCGCCTGCATCAGCACCAACACGCTTTTCTTCCTCGTGTATTTTCTGGGCGAGCAAATCGAAAAGCCCTTCAAAACGGCGGGCGCCATCCTCTTCATCCTGCTCCTCGCCGTCCTGGTTTTTTTCCTGTCCCGCCTCATCATAGCCTGGCGCCAGGAGCGGAGCATAAAACTCCACGAACACAAAACATCAGGCTGCTGAAGAAGCGGGAGATTTTTATTTCTTGGCAAGCGACGCGGGAGGCCCTTTTTTGTACTCAAGAACAATCTGGGGCCCCGGCGTGGCCACCCAGCCAATGTCGTTGGAATAAGCGTGCGTCTGCTCCAGCGTCAGAATGCTGCCATCGGCGGTATCTTCGGAAGTAAACGTGCCGGCCAGGGAATTCTTCCCGTCCACTTTCGCGATCCATGCATCGCCGCCAAACTCGAACTTCAATTCTTTTCCGGCAACGGGAATCGCGGGAAGCTCATTGAGAGCCTGCTGCAACGGGGTGGCCGGACCAAGCTCAGGGCCGGTCATGCAGCCAGCGAGAAAAAGACTGGCCACACAGGACAGCGCCGCCACAGCCAGCAACGCGAACTTTTGGTGTTTTTTCATAAACATCTCCTATAAAAAAGTTATTTCCGTGTATGTCAAGTACACGGTTCATTCTGCCAACGGCATCGGGGAAGCATTGGCAGGATGAATTCGGCAGTCCCAGGATGTTTATATGGTTTTTACCGGTTTGTCAACCACTGTCGCAAGTTAAGAAAGAGGGTGTGCGCATTTTTGGCGCCGGAGCGCCAAAAACCGGGCTATCCGCTCCAATCTTTTGGCTGCGCCAAAAGGATTTCCGCTTCTATCCCTTGCGCCCCACGGGCTGACTTTTGGCCTTAACCTGTTGACAGTGGTTTATCTCCTTTCCCGATCCGTGGTATGCTGTGCGGCATGAAACAGACTTTTCCCCCCCTTGTCATTGACCCCGCGTGGTTCCGCCCTGAGGCCGTGGACGGCGACACCATCAGCTTCAACGAAAAACTGGAAAGCCTCATGGGGGACGAACCGGCGGTCAACGAAACCCCGGTCCAGGAATCGCGCCGGATACGGGAGGCCGGCACGCCGCGCACGGGTCCCGTCATCCTTTCGCCCCAAGCCCTGGAGCGCCGGATTCCCGGCCCGGGCGGCGATATCCCCTTGAGGATTTTTTTCCCCGAAAAAACGCGCGGGGCCTTTCTGCACATACACGGGGGCGGCTGGGTTTTGGGCCGGGCGCACCTTCAGGACCCCTACCTCGAGGCCCTCGCGCGGAACACCTCCTGCGCCGTCATCAGCGTGGACTACCGGCTCGCGCCGGAACACCCCTATCCCGCGGCCCCGGACGACTGCGAGGCCGCGGCCCGCTGGCTCCTGGAAAACGGCCGCAGGGAGTACGGCCTGGAAAAATTCATCATCGGGGGCGATTCATCGGGCGCCCATCTGTCGGTTGTGACGCTTCTGCGCCTGAAGGCCTTCCGGGGAAAGGATACCGGCTTCGCGGGCGCGCACCTTGTGTACGGCGTTTTCGATTTGAACGGAACCCCCAGCATGCGCAATTACGGGGATCGGCGCATAGTTTTAAACACCCCCGGCATGAAGTGGTTCGTTGACCAGTTCGCGCCCCCCGCACTACGCGGCGAGGCGGATGTCTCCCCCCTTTACGCCCGCCGGGAGGACCTTGCGGGCATGCCGCCCGCGCTTTTCCTTGTGGGAACCGGGGACCTCCTTTTGGACGACAGCCTCTTCATGGCCTCCCGCTGGGCCGCCGCCGGAAACAGCGCGGAGCTTGCCGTCTACCCCGGCGCGGGCCACGGTTTTATCGGCATGAACAGCCGCGCGGCAAAACAGGCCCGGTCCCGAGGGGAGGAATTTTTCAACAAAATTCTTGGATAACACGGAATAAGGAGAACCACGGACACCACAGACGGGGAGCCGACAAAAGACAAAAGGAGGGGAAAAATCGGTTTCCCCTCCTGGTGTCCGGGGCGGCCAGCGGTTAAACTCTTTTTTGACACAAGGCGCGCTATTCCGCCGTCACGGTGATCCTGTAGGGTTCGTTGGGGCTGTCGTCAAGGCAGGTCACCTTCAGATAATATGTGCCTGCCTGAAGCTGCGCCCAGAGGCGGGAATCAAGGGACTCGCCGCCGTCGTCATCCTCCTTGATAAGGTCGCGCCCCGAACCGTACAGTTCGATGCAGGTATCAAGCCGGGTGGATTTCAGGCCCCGCGCCCGTATCGTATAACGGCCCGGCTGGCTTACCTGGAATTTGACCCAGTCAACATCGTCCGCGGTGGTGAAGGTGTGCTGCTGGGGCGTCCCAAGGGGTATCTCCCTGGCCGAGGCGAAATCGCCGTCGGGCTCGTATTCGTCGGCCTCCATGCGGACCGGTTCGTTCATATAGGCGCGGAAACCGTAAGCCCCCGTCTCCCCGTCGTAGCCCTTCACCTTGGCGATATACCGGACCCCGGCGCGCACGGCATGGCGGATGCGGGCATTGCCGCTGGGACCGCCGTCGTCGTTATCGGCGAGCTTGTTCCCGGAGGCGGCCTCATACAGCTCCATATAGGTGTCCGTGCCCCCGGTGGTCTCCGCCACGAGGGATCCGTCTTTGTCCGGCGCCAGCAGGAAAAAATCCTCGTCGCCCTGGACGTGGATCGTGCGGCTCGCAAGCGCCCCGCCGCCGTTCGCGGCTATTTCCGCCGTGACGGGATTCTCCCAACTGTCGGTTTCGTAGGCGTCGCGCATGACGGAAGAGGAATCCCGCTGTCCGCCGCCAACAGCAAGCATTTCGGCCAGCTCCGCGCCGCGCTCAAAATCCGAATGCATCCCCGCCACGACCGAATTGTCGGCGCGGCGCACGAGCCGCGTATAGACGCGCACGAGGCCGGCGGTTTCAACGATTTCGCCGGAAACCGCCCAGTCGGCGGCGGCCGCGCCCCCGGACAGCAGGATAAAAGGCCGGTCCGGGATGTTCGTCAGCTCCTCGGCAAGCTGGGCCGCCCAGTAAACGCCCAGGACAGGAACCCCGTCCCGGTAGGTCCATTGGCCGATAGCGACCTTGCCGTCCTTTTGGCCCGCAAGTTTTTTGCTTATGTCGGCGGCAAGGCCCTTCAGGGAACCGTCCAGCCGGGGCAGGAGGGCCGCGGGACTCTGCCCATACAGGGCGGACAGCGCAAAGAAAAAAACACAGACCTGCATGAAACGCTTCATCGTGACTCCTTTGGGAAAAAACACGCCGCTTATTTTCTGTTTACCGCAACCAGGATTTTATTGCCGTTTACCAGCTCAATAATAGCGCCTTTCAGTTTGTGGACACCGGCTTTTTTGTAGGGGGACTTGGGGGCGATTGCCTCCTCGTCCATGATGCGCACCCTCAGGCCGAAGACGCCCCGCTCCACGCGGAAAACGCCCTTGTCCTCGCCGCCGATGCCGGGGAGCGCGCCGTCCGCGGAATTCAGCAGGATCCCCTTCATGGGACCCAGCCTGCGCTCGACCCTGTTCGGCCTGCCGCCGACATTATCGCTGACAACGACATTCACCGCGCGCAGGGCCCGCAGCAGGAGGAGCGCGATTGCCAGAAGGACAAGCAGCACTATCCCCAGGAGAAGGTACACAAGGACATCCGGGGAAATGCCGGTAAGCCCTCCAAGCTTTTTGAGAAACCCGGCAAAAGCCGACTCGCTTTCCGCGGAAGCACCGTCCTCCGCCTGCCCGGGCTGCCGGGCCGCCCCGTCTTCGGCCAGCCTGCGCCGCTCCTCTTCTTTCCGGGCTTCTTCTTTCCGGGCTTCTTCCCTGGCCCTGGCTTCGGCGGCTGCCTTGTCGGCAAGGGACTGCAGCCCCGCGTCCGAAAGTTTTTCGTCGGTGTGGGTGTACACCGAACCGGGCACGGCGTCCGCGACTGTCTTTGCGTCGGTCTGGCCCCCGATGCCGATGACATAGAGGAACCATCCGGCCTTTGATATTTTCTCGCCGATGGAAAGGAACTTCTCGTCCACCGAAAGGTCTTTTTTGTAATACGGGCTTTCCCTCGGCGGGGTGTTTTTGCCATCGGTTATAAAAAGAATCGTCTGCCGCACTTTCGGATCCTTTCGGTTTTCCAGGATGGGGGAAAGCTCTTCCATTGCCCTGCCAATATCCGTGAAGTGGCTGTCCGCCTTCATGTCCCGCAGGAAGCGGCGCAGCCTGCCCTTGTCCGCGTCTGAGGAAAGCGGCTGCGAAAAAACCACCTTCGCCGCGGCGCCGAAAGTTATCAAGGTAAAATTGTCGCCGCTTTGCAGAAGGCCGTCGAAAACTTCCGTGTTGAGATATTCCTTTACATTGGTAAACTTGCCGTTTTCGTTCATGCTCCCGGAAACGTCCAGGATGACGACCACATCATTTTTTGCGGCCTCCCCCTCCGCCCGGGTTTGGGCCGGAAGGCAGACAATCCCGCAGAAACCCAGCAGGATGCCGCATACGACAATCGCGCGTGTTCTCATAGAATCCCCTTTACATAAACCGATACATCCCTGTATCAAATCAAGATTTTTCCTCGCTCTGTAAGTTATAGTATATGCTTTTTTTACCGAAAACGGAAGCGGAAGCGGAGAATCTTCCATATCGTTTCATTTCCCCTCCGTGCCCCCCCGCGAAATCCCTGTTGTTTTTTTATCTCTTTCCGCCAGCCCGTTTTGTCGGCGGGGTCCGCGGCCCGTCCTGGCAGCTCAGAATTTCTGTGAACTCATCGCCCGGATCTCGCCGCTTTGAACGTCCAGGGCCTTGACCGTCAGCCGCCGGTTGTCCCCGAAGCCGCTGATGCTTCCGGTAAGGATGATTTCGGCGCCCGCGAGCCTGCCCACGGAAATAACCGAATCATCGTCCACCATGCCGGACATGTGCAGGTCCTGCTCCGCCAGCACCGCCTCAAGGCTGTGGCGGTCCACCATGCTGAACTTCTTCATGTTGACAAGGAGGGATGTAAGCTCGTCCACGGCGAACTCCCCGTCGCTTGCCGAGGAGGCGCCGATATTCATAATGGCTACCCGCGACTTTTCCGGCAGGTCCTCCGCAATGGCCCGGGCCGCGAGGGCCACCGCCTGGGGAAGCGAGTCCGCGCCCGGCACGCTGGCCAGGATGTTTGCCGCAGAGGCCGGGTCAAGGGAAACCTCGCTTTCTTTTGTCAGGATAACGCTGCTGAAGGCGGCAATGGCGATTGAGGCTTTGAAAACAAAGCGCGAGGACCGGGCCTGAAACCTGAGGGTGGAGGATGTTTTTCCGATGGCAGTGACGGAAACCGAATGCGGCCCGTTGGGGAGGATGAGTTTTTCAGAGCTGTTGGGCGCGACCTCCGCGCTGAGAATCCCGTCGACAAAAACGCCCACAAATTCCTGCGTCTGGTTGTCGGGGCCGCGCTGGATGATGATTTCGGATTCATCCGCCCCCGCCGCCGCGGACAGATTGGTCCGCGGAACCTGGCGGGCAGGGCCTGCGGCCTGCTGCGGCGCCGACAGACACGCCGCGAATGCCACGACGGCCAAAACACCCAGCACGCCTATTCCTGTTTTTCCCATACCACATTCCCCCGCTGTTTTGTGCGAATCTTTTCAAGCACCGTAATACCACAATTTGCCCGCTTTGTCAAACTCCGGCGGCTGTGTTTAAGGGCAGGGTATCGGCGTTTACCCTCGTTATAGAGAATTAGATTGCGCGAAGCGCAAAAAGCCCGTGGGGCACAAGGGATAGAAGCGGAAATCCTTTTGGCGCAGCCAAAAGATTGGAGCGGATAGCCCGGTTTTTTGCGCCTGGGGGCGCAAAAAATGTGC
>JAISXE010000160.1 GCA_031270615.1 Spirochaetia bacterium | reverse complement strand
ATAGGGGTCTCTGCTCGGGGTATTCCGAGGTCCTATCCGAGGTGGCGGCGCCAAAACGCCGCCCCTCATTCTTTTCTTCGCTCGCCGTTGTGATTAGTATCTGTGACGAGGTCTGCCAGGGAATCAACCCTGGCCGTTCCCTCCCAACACGGACCAATCGACGCCGGCCCCTATATCCCGTCGGATACAAGTTACCCCTTTTACAAAATATCATAAAGTATCTGTGGTTTCTCTTATTCTGTTGTGCAAGGCGGGGAATTATTTGGGGATAGGCTCTTAGTCCAAATATTAGTGCGGGAAGGAGAAAGTGCAATCCGTGAAGGCGCGGCCAAGCGTGGTGGTGAAAATATTGTGTTCAGCGCTATACCCACTTTTTGAATTACAGGAGGCACTTAGCCTGCAACCAGCTTTGTGGACAGAGGCGTAATATTTTGCTTCATCCTGCACGCCTGTCTGTAGCTTGTAATCGCGGCTGCTCGCTCATGCGTCCTTGGCAGCCCGCACGCCGTATCGCGGACAGCTTTCCCAAATATGTGATAACGATGGATGAGGACCTGCCCAGGGTAACAGCCGGGGGGATACGGTGCGTGCGGCTGAAAGACTTTCTGGCGGCGAATGTGTAGGCGGTTCCCCATGCCAACAAGTTAGGGGCCTGCTTAACATCCCATGTGTGATTCGGGATTTGGGTGCATGTGCCGCGGCTTTACAAAGCAAAGACGGGCGCGGTAGACTGGTTTTATGGCGAACGGTTTTTCCTCCGACGGAAGTTTTTCCCTGTTTTACCAGAAGGGCTGGGCATGGCTTGTCGTGCGTCCCCCGGAGGGGAAGGGGAAGCCGGTGTATCTTGAGGATATCGAAAACCGGATGCGGCTGCTGCGTATTCCCAGGGTAAGCGCGAAGACCCTGCGCGGGTTTATTGAAAACGCGAGCGGGGTGCAGGAACCCCTTGTGGAATGGCCGGACGGGGATTACCTGACGGCGGCGATCCATGTAAGCGTGGACGAGTCCGCCATGGTCGCGCGGCTGGGCGTCGATCCGCCAAAAAAGGGCGCCGCGCCGCCTACCGCGGACGAGATCGAGGATGCTTTGCGGCGGCGGAACGTTGTTTACGGAATCGACCGCTCCGCCATTGCGCGCATCGCGGCGTACCAGGATTACGGAAAAACCGTGGTGATCGCGCGCGGCGCCTCTGCGGTACACGGCGAGGGCAGCAAGATCATCTACCACTTTAATGTGAACAGGGGCAAGCCCTACCGCGAGATGGATTTCGGCCGCATTGATTTGAAGGAACTGAACTTCATCGAAAACAGGAAAAAGGGCGACCTGCTCGCGGAAATCGCGCCGCCCGTAAAAGCGGCAAACGGCAGAACCGTGACGGGGATCAGCATCCCCGCGCGGCCGGCGGGGGAGAACGCCTTCCTTCTGGCGGGGGAGAATACCGTGCTGAACGAAGAGCGCAACAAACTCTTCGCCACGGCCGACGGCAACGCGAAAATCTCCGACAGCGGGGAAATCCGCGTGGAACCTGTGGTGAGTGTCGAAAACGTCAACTACGAGACGGGCAACATCCATTTTGACGGCTCGGTCGTCATCAAAGGCGGCGTTGCCGACGGCTTTACCGTGGAGGCGGGCGGCGACATCCAGGTGGGCAAGGGCGTGGGCAGGGCGACGCTGAAGGCCGCGGGCCATGTCCTTTTGAAGGCCGGCATGACCGGCAACAGCAGCGGCAGCGTCGAATGCGGGGGAAACCTTTTCGCGAAGTACATCGAAAGCTCCCAAATAGTATGCCGCGGCCATTTGTTTGTTGAAGAAGCGATTATGCACTCCCGGATTACCGTGTGGAAAAACTGCGTGCTGGGCGGCAGAAGGTCGGAGCTGATTGGCGGAGCGGCTTTGGTGGGCGGCTCCCTCTGGTGCAAAAAGCTCGGCAATCTGTACGAGGTGCCTACCTATGTCGCCGCCGCGACGCGGCCGGAGCTTTTCCTTTCCTGCCGCGAGGCCCAGAAAAGCCTGGACGCGAAGGAGGCCGAACTTGACGCGGCGGAAACCAAACTGGCGCAGTTTGAGAAGGCCGTGCAGGAAGGCCACGGGAACGATGAAAAAATCCTCCAGGCGAAAATCCAGATCCAGGACCAGGCGCAGGTCCTGGCCTCCGAAATCGCGGGGCTGCGCCGGGATCTGCCGAATCTGCGCGAGCGGCTTGTCGCGGAAAGCGGCTGCATCCTTGTGTGCGAGGAGATCATCTACCACGGCGTCACGATTGTTTTCGGGAGGCTCGAGTTCCGCGTGCCGGACAATGGTTCGCGCAAATCGGTGCTGCGCGCCGGGGAGCATGAGATTATCGAGTCGGGGTATAACTTCCGGGACAGGCCGAAGATCCAATTCGAGGACGATTGAGCCTGGTTCCGCACAGAAAAAATTCACCGCGGACAACGCGGAACAGGCACAGACAAAAAATCGAGTTGTTGGCATTGCTAAAAACACTGGGATTTGCCGCCCAGGTTGCAGGGCTGGTCGAATCCTGAAGACAGGATTGCTGCTCGCCCATGCATCCGGGATATTGATCATTTTGGCACATTTTTTGCGCCCCCAGGCGCAAAAAACCGGGCTATCCGCTCCACTCTTTTGGCTGCGCCAAAAGGATTTCCGCTTCTATCCCTTGTGCCCCACGGGCTTTTTGCGCTTCGCGCAATCTAATTCTCTATAGCGAGGGTAAACGCCGATGCCCTGGTCCGCAATC